>JAISXC010000165.1 GCA_031270875.1 Desulfovibrio sp. | reverse complement strand
GTCTGTATGCCCCATTTGACCTGCGTGGGAGCGGAACCTGGGCATATCGGGCGGTTTCTGCAAGATCTGCGCGCCGCCGGCGTGGACAATGTGCTGGCCTTGCGCGGGGATCCCCCTGTCGGGCAGGAGGGGGCGCCCGCGGGTCATTTCAGATACGCCTGCGATCTTGTGGCTTTCCTCAGAACCCGTGCGCCGGAGATGTGCATCGGCGTTGCCGCCTACCCGGCCCCGCATCCGGAATCCCGCACCTTTGCGGAAGACCGCGGGCACACGGCCAAAAAACTTCGCTCCGGAGCGGATTTCGCCATAACCCAGCTTTTTTTCGACGTGCGCGAATATGAGGATCTGGTGGCCGGCCTGCGCGCCAGGGGCGTGAACACGCCGGTCGTGCCCGGAATTTTGCCCATCCAGAGCTTTGATTCCCTGCGTCGGACGCTTTCCATGTGCGGAGCGAATATTCCCGGCAAATTCTATTTGGAACTGGAGGAAGCCCGGCAGAAAGGCGGCGAGGAGGCCTTGCGCGAGGTTGGCCTCAATTTCGCCGTGCGGCAGATTCGTTGCCTGCTGGACATGGGCGCGCCCGGCATCCACCTGTACACGCTCAACAGAAGCGACCTGTGCCTGCGCATTGCGGCCGAGGCGAAGTTGGGGAGATAGGACGTCATGGATCTGTATCTGGACTGTACACGCGGCATCAGCGGCGACATGACTCTGGCGGCGCTCGCCCACCTGGGGGCTGACTTGGCGCGTTTCGGGAAGATACTGGCGGAAGCCGGCGTTGAATGCCGGATTGAAACCTGGGCGGAAAACCGGGCCGGCGGCCCGGGGCGCCGGGTGGAGGTAACTTGGGACGACGCCCAGCCACTGCGACATCCCGCCGACATCGCAGCCATTTTTCATCGTCTCGCCGTGAGCTCCGCGGTACGGGAACGCGCCCTCTCCGTGCTGGACGCCCTGACGAGGGCGGAAGCCCATGCCCATCAGATTCCGCCGGAAAAAGTGCATTTTCATGAAGTGGGAGCCATAGACACCCTTGTGGACATTGCCGGAACATGCTGGGCTCTGGAGGAATTGCGGGCCGGGCGCATCACGGCCTCGCCCCTGCCCTGGTTTTCCGGCGTGGTGGAGTGCGCGCACGGCCTTATCCCGCTTCCGGCCCCGGCCACGGCCTTTCTGATGCGCGGCAAGCCCGTCCATCCCGTGCCGGATCGCGAGGAACTGGTCACGCCCACGGGAGCCGCCCTCGTCCATGCGCTGGCGGAATCCTTTGCCGAAGGTCCGCTTGGTTGCGTCCACGCCCTGGGCACCGGCTACGGCTCCCGGCCCTCGCCCACGGGGCTGCGCGTCTGGCAGTTGCGACCCGCGGCGGCGCAGGTGCCCCATGCCCGTGGAGGGCTTGAGCTTGTGACGCAACTGGAAACGCATCTCGACCATCTGACGGGGGAGGAAATCGGCGGCGCCCTGACGGCCCTGGCGAATCTGAACGGGATACTGGATGTGCTCTGGCTGCCCGGAACCGGCAAGAAGAACCGCCCCGCGGGTCTGCTTCGCGTGCTGTGCCGTCCCGAAGACGAGGATGCCGCCTGCCGGGCCGTGTTGCGACATACCCACAGCCTTGGCCTGAGGCGGCAGTGCCTGGAGCGTCTCGTGCTGCCCAGAAGCGCGGCGACGCTTGACCGCGCGGGGAACAGGCTGGCCGCCAAAGCCTATGAGCTTGAAGACAGGGAATACATTCGGGCCGAGGCTGACGCCGTGAGCGCGAACGCCGCGGAGCGCGGCCTGGGAGCGCCCGCTTTGCGCTTCGGCGTCGAAAGCCGCAACTGACCGCCGTTGCCGCTTGAATTACCCAAGGAGTACTTGTCATGCCCGGATTCGCCGCCTTTGTTTTCGCACTGCTCTGTGCCGCGGCACAGGGGTGCAGCGGCCTCGGCATTCGCAATCCTTTTCCCGGCGATCCCCTTACCGGAGGTTCCGAGGCCGCCACAAGCAGACTTTTGGATATTCCCATTCCCCCCGGGATGGAACGCTATCTCTCCCACGGCTATCAAACCTACGGCGCGCACGGCGGCCGCGAGGGTCTTGAAAGCCTGCGCGGCAATGTTGACCTGTCCGGGACAATCCAGAGCCTTCACGCATCCCTCGCCGCCCAGGGCTGGCAGTTGCGCGTCTCCCTGCGCAAGGGAGACAGGGCCGTACAAATCTACGAGCGGGGCGACGCGCTGGCTCTGCTGAATTTCCGGCGTCAGACGGTCATGACGATTCTGGAAATCTGGACCGGCGGCCGATTGCCCGACGGTTCCATGCCCAGTCCTGCCGAAGGACGCGACGGGCAGCCCGCGCCGGAGGGCGGCGGCGGTTTTCCGGCGCTGGTTCCCGGCACCGTGGAGCAGTGGGGAGAAACATCCGGCAGGCCGTCGGGCGGCTTGCGGGAGCGCGCCTTATGACGTGCGGCGTTTTCGGCCGAAGCGCGCGCTTCGGCGGGCGGCGCCTGCATTTGGGCGTTTGCGGCTCCGTGGCCTGCTACAAGTCGGTGGAACTCCTCAGGGCCTGGCGCAAACTCGGCATACATGTTTCCGCAACCCTCACCGGCGCGGCACAGCATTTTGTAAGGCCGCTGCTTTTCGAATCTCTGGGGGCCATTCCGGTCTATGGGGACATGTTTGCTCCCGGAACGGACGTTTTTGCTCATCTGGAGCCGGGGAGCCACGCGGAGGCTTTTGTGATTGCGCCGGCTTCGGCCGACGCTCTTTCGCGTCTTGCCCTTGGCGCCGCGTCGGACATGCTGTCCGCCCAGGCTTTGGCTTTTGACGGCCCCCTTGTCCTGGCGCCGGCCATGAACCCCAGAATGTGGGCCAACAAGGCCACCGCAGCCAATGCGGCCATATTGCGGGAGCGGGGGGCCGCGCTGGTGGGGCCGGATTCAGGGGATGTGGCCTGCGGGGAGGCGGGGCAGGGCAGGCTTGCGCCTCTGTCGGAAATTTTTCTGACGGCTCTGCATGCCCTGGCTCCGCAGGATATGGCGGGCCTCCATGTGCTGGTGACGCTGGGGGCTACCCGTGAGCCGTGGGACGGCATGCGTTATTGGTCCAATCCCTCCAGCGGGCTGATGGGGGCGGGGCTTGCCGTCAGCGCCTGGCTGCGCGGCGCGCGGGTGACGGCTGTCTGCGGCCCCGGTTGCGCTTCGCTTCTGCCGAGGGGCATAACAACCTGCGGAGTTTCCCGCGCGCGGGAAATGTTCGAGGCGGCGCATGACATCTGGCCGCGGACGGACATGGGAATGTTCGCGGCGGCGGTGGCCGATTTTTCCCCAACGGAGATTGGCCCGCAAAAATTCAAAAAGTCTCTGGCTCCGGAGGGCCTGAGCATCGCCTTCAACCCCAATCCGGACATTCTCGCCACACTGGCCGCCGCCCGCCGGCCGGAGCAGAAAGTGCTGGGCTTCGCCGCGGAAAACGCGCCGGACATGCAGAGCCTGCTTGTTCTCGCCAGGGAAAAGCGCGCGGCCAAGAAAGCGGATGTCCTGGCCGCCAACTGCATCGACAGGCAAGGCAGCGGATTCGGGTCGCCCACCAATGCCGTGGCTGTGACGGACGCCCGGGGACGCGGGGAAATCTGGCCAGAGCAAAGCAAAGCGGATGTGGCCTGGGATTTGTGCTCATGGCTTTTGAAACTTTAGATTTTTACGGCGCCCTCTGGCAAGGGCAGGGGATTTACTGGCTCTTGCTGCCGGACGAGCCGGACCGGCCCTGGTTTGCTTCGCCCGCGCGGCGGCCACGGGCGGTGTCCTCTTTCACAGAGCCGAAGCCCGCCGGCAGCCCCGCGCGGGAAAAACAAGACCACCCGCAGGGCAGCGCCGGTCCGGTCGTCTGGCGGCCTGTCCCGCGGAATCTCTGGCCTGTTCCCTGGCAGGAGCGTTTCGCGGCGACGAGGCGCGGACGGCTTGTCTGGACATACCGGGAGCTGGGGCTGGATATGTGCCGGAAACCCGACGCCCGACGCCGCGATTTGTTTCAACGTCTGATTGCGGATCTTGCGCATCCGCCGGGGACGCACACCTTTTTTCCCGTCTGCCTGCCGCGGGCTTGCGCGCGGGATGACCCGCCCGCCGCGGCGCATAATGCCGCAATTTTCTGGTCCGCTTTGGGGGAGCTTGGGGTTCGCGGCGTTCTGGTGATGGGCGCCGAGGCGGTAAGAATCCTTGATCTGGAGGAGGAAATGCACCTCTGGAGCATGGCGCGGCGGCACGATTTTTTTGTGTGGCGGCTTCCCGAGGCGGACGCCGTCGCCGAAGACGAAAGACTTTATTCCACCCTGCTGGAATTTTTGCGGGCCGCCCTGCGCGATGTGGGGCGCCATAGCTGATTTGAGCCAACCCGGCATGGAGGAAGCATGTCCCGAATGCGTCTTGCCAAGGAAGTTGTCGCAAGGCTGCTCTCAAGCCCTTTATGGCGGGAGCGAATGGATGAAATAACAGATATGGGGCTTACCGGCATAAACGCGCTTTTCGCCTTTCTGCCGAAGGACACGCGGACAATGCACCGCGCCGCCGCGTGCCTGGGGGTATCCGTGGCCGGCCTCGCCGAACACAGCCCGGAAGACGCCCGCAACATTGTTCGCCGCCTCATGTGGCACATGAACGAGGATTCAGGCAATATAGGTTGGGGCATCCCGGAGGCGTTCGGAGAAATTCTGGCAGCCAGCGAGAGTCTTGCGAAGCAGTACAAGAATATTCTGATTTCCTACATCATGGATCTCCCCGGGGCTGACAACTATTGCGGCAACGCCACGCTGCGGCGCTCATGCTATTGGGCCGTGGGCCGTCTGGCCGAGGCGCGGCCGGGCCTTGCGTCAAAAGCCCGTACTTGGCTCGCCAACGGTTTGGAGGATCAGGACATTATCTGCCGCGGTATGGCCGCCTGGGCCTTGACCCAACTTGCTCCCGACATGCTGGACGCCCCGGCGTTGCGATGTCTTGCCGAAGCCGGACACTCCGAGCTTTGCGTGCTGTTCGACGGCGGAAATGTTCTTGAAAAAAGCGTCAGCGCCTTGGCGCGCGAGGCCCTTGAGAGGATATAGGCATTTTACTTTTCATTTCTCACGATTCATAAAGCGGACGATCCCTCTGAACGGAAGAGTCCGCCCGCGGTCCCGGTATTGTTCATGGCGCAAGCGGGTTCTTCATGACAGACGCATTCCGCGCACGCGGGACAAAAATGCCGGACATGAACGCGCCCCTGCTCGCCCTTCCCCAAGGCTGCCTTTACGGTCGCCTGATACGGCGGGAAAAGCGCTTTTCCATCGCCTTCGCCCATAAGGGAAAAACCCTGTGGGCGCATACCAACAATTCCGGGGCCATGCTCGGGCTTCTGCGTCCCGGCCTGCCCGTGCTCGTCTCGCCGGCGGCGGGCCGGGAGCGCAAGCTTCCCTTTACTTTGGAGCTTGTCTCTCTTGATCCTCCGCCTCCGGGCGGCGACCCCTTTCACCCTCTCCCCGCCTCTCCCCCCGACGCCGGCTGGGCGGGCGTCAACACCCTGGTCCCCAACCGGCTTTTACGGGCCGCCTTCGAGAGCGGCCGCCTCCCCTTCGCCGGGGGATATACGCGGTTCTCCGCCGAGGCGGCGCACGGAAACTCGCGTCTGGACGCGTTGCTCACAGGGCCGGGGATGCCGCCCTTCTGGGTGGAGTGCAAAAACGTCACTCTGGTGGAAGACGGCGTCGCCGCTTTCCCCGACGCCGTGACGGCGCGGGGGCAAAAACACCTGCGCCTCATGGCGGAACTGGCCGGAACGGGCGCGCGGGCCGCCTTTTTTTACTGCGTCCAGCGCGCCGACGCGGCCTGCTTCGCCCCCGCGGACTATATTGATCCGGACTACGCGGCCCTGTTCCATGACGCCCTGGGCAGGGGCGTCGAAGTCTATCCCTTCGTCGCGCCCGCCGGCCCCGGAGGCTATGACCTTAAGCGACTTTTGCCGGTGCTGCCCGACGGCCGGCGGTAGCGGCAACGTGAGTTTTCATGACCTGCTTCGGTATGTTCGGACCACATCCCTGAGGCGGGGGAGGGGAGGCGCGGAGACAGGCCCAAGCGGCATCTCTAAAAAATTTCCAGAGATTTTCTTGACAGGCTTGAAGATTTTGGGCATTGGTACAAATCATATGTACAACCAGTTGTCGCACTTTTGACACAGGCAGGCAACCGACATGCTGTACAAGAATATCAGGAACCGCAAGATCAAAGTGGCGGTCGTCGGCTGCGGGCGGATTTCCGGCAGGCATTTCGAGGCCATTGCCAAGCACGCCGACAATGTGGAACTCGTGGCTGCCTGTGACGACAATCTTGAGGCGCTTGAGGCCCATGCCCGAAAGTATCGGGCACGTCCGTTCGGCAATTACGAGAGAATGCTGCGGGACAGCGATTGCGATATGGTCATCCTGTGTACGCCCTCGGGCCTGCACGCCAGCCAGACCATAGCCGCCGCGCGGCACGGCAGGCATGTCATGAGCGAAAAACCCATGGCGACCCGCTGGAAAGACGGCTTGGACATGGTGCAGGCCTGTGACGACGCGCAGGTGCGTTTGTTCATCGTCAAGCAAAACCGGCGCAACTCCACGCTTCAGCTTTTGAAGCGCGCGGTGACGGAGAGGCGCTTCGGCAGAATATACATGGTGCATTTGAACATCTTCTGGAACCGCCCCCAAGAATATTATGATTCCGCCGCCTGGCGCGGCACCTGGGAAATGGACGGCGGGGCCTTCATGAATCAGGCCAGTCATTACGTTGACCTGCTGGAATGGCTCATCGGTCCCGTTGCCGACGTGCAGGCCATGACGGGTACCCTGGCCCGCGACATTGAAGTGGAGGATTCCGGCGTTCTGAACGTGCGCTGGCGCAACGGCGCACTCGGTTCCATGTCCGTGACCATGTTGACGTATCCGAAAAATCTGGAGGGTTCCATCACCATCCTGGGAGAAAAGGGTACGGCCCGTGTGGGCGGTGTTGCCGTAAACGACATCCTGATATGGGATTTCGCCGTCCCGATGGATTACGACGCGCAGGTGACGGCCGCCAGCTACGAAACCACATCCGTCTACGGATTCGGGCACCCGCTGTATTACAAGAATGTTATCGACGCATTGCGCGGAGAGGCCGAGCCGGAAACGGACGGGCGGGAAGGGCTGAAATCCCTGGAAGTGCTGATCGCCGCCTACATTTCGGCCAGAGACGGAAAAACCGTATCTCTGCCCCTGCAATACTGAACATTCGCCCTTGTGGGGCTTGGGGCCGTGGTGACCGGGGATGTGCCCGACCCTTGGTTTGCGGCGGTCCTGCCGGCGTGCGCGGCCGGGCGCGCGAATGCGGGGAAAAATTGGGGAAGGATATGAAATATGCGGCCTGCGGGAAGACCATGCGGCCAATCATGACAAACAGCAGCGCATGTGATTTCGTCGGGGAATGATGAAACTGGGAATTATATCTGATGCCCACGGCAATAGTGACGGCTTGGCGCTTTGCTTGGACTTTCTGATTAAAAATCAGAAGGTTGATGAAATCGTTTTTCTTGGTGATGCGGTGGGATATTTTCCTGATTCAACCGAAGTGTGTCGACTGCTGCAAAAAGAAAAAATTTTGTGCCTGATGGGCAATCACGAAGCCATGACCTTGGGGATTCTGCCCAAATGCGATCCGGACAACTCCCTCGTGCGTTTGCCGTCGTCTTCTTCTTTACCCGCGGACTGGTTGGGCGGCGTTGGTCGTATCGGGCCAAAACATACCCTTTCTCTGGGGGGCGTGCGGATATTGCTGGCGCACGCCACGCCTGACGATCCACTGACAGGAAAAATACAGGAGAGCAAGGATGTCCGCCGCTGGTCGGAGAAAGCGCGGGTTATTCTTGTGGGGCACACGCACAGGCCATTTGCGCGTCTCGACAAAACCGGCTCTCTCATTCTCAATCCCGGTTCGTGCGGCTACCCCAGAGATCACGGGACATTGCTTTCCGCGGCCACGCTCTGTTTGCCCGAGTGCAGGGCGCGGATATGGAGATTGCCTTTCCGGTTCTGTGAAACCGTTTTGAGACAGGTTCACCGGAGCGTGAGAAATGTTGTCTCCCGAAAATGCAAAACGCCCGTCGGCACAGTGGCGCGCAATGACATTATTGGTGATTGACTGTCATGTCTGAACCATGCGTTTGCGTCACTGGAGTCGGCGGAGGCGGATTCGGGGAACAAATCCTGAAAGCCCTGCGTTGCGCGCGCGGCCCATACCGTATTGTCGCCGCCGACATGACGGAACAGAGCAGCGGTTTTTCTCTGGCGCATATTGCCGCCGCGCTGCCTGCCGCGTCCGCCCCTGACTATGTGGACAGTCTTCTTGACCTCTGCGGAAGACACCATATTCAGGCTGTGTTGCCCGGGTCCGAGCCGGAGTTGTTCGTCCTTGCCAGGCACGCCATGAAGTTCAGAGATGCGGGCGTATTTCTGCCTGTTTGTCCGTCCGACGTTTTGACGCTGTGCGCGGATAAGGCAACTCTCTTCGCCCGGCTCAAGTCGCTGGGATTCCATGTTCCCTGGTTCGCGGGCATCAGCGCCCTTCCCGATTTGGAAGCTCTGTCCGTCTTTCCCCTGGTATTCAAGCCGACAACGGCCTCAGGTGGTTCCGCTGATGTTTTCATCGTGCAGGACAGGATGGAAGCTGAAGTATTCGGGGCGTACCTGCTGCGATACAGGGGGGAATTTGTGGCGCAGGAATACGTTGGAACCGCGGAAGACGAATACACTGTCGGAGTGCTGCGCGACATGGAAGGGAATTTCATTGGCTCTGTCGCCCTGCACCGCACACTGAAGCCGTCGCTGAGCCGACGCATCAAGGTGCCGAACAGGACAGGGCGCGCCGAATTGGGAGAATATCTGGCCATCAGCAGCGGCATTTCCCAGGGAACCCTCGGCATGTATCCGGAAATTTGCGGACCATGCGCGGAAATGGCGCGCTCCATCGGGACAACCGGGCCGATAAACGTGCAATGTCGTTTTGTTGGCGGTAAAGTCCATGTAATGGAAATCAATCCCCGTTTTTCCGGCACAACCTCCATCCGGGCAATGGGCGGCTTTAATGAGCCGGATTTATTGTTGCGCAGGCATTTCAAAGGGGAAGCGCCGATAATGCCGCGAATTGTTCCTTTAACTGTCCTGCGGCGGCTTGAAGAAGTTGTGTGTGAAGATTCGATGAAATACCAATGAGTAGGAGTTATTTATGATTGCGGTATGTCCGATATGCGGCAGTGCGGAATATATCAAGCTTGAACCCGTATATACGGGGCGGTGCGTGACATCGCAACTCTTTTATTGCGATGGGCTTACGATTGAAAATCGCTGCTGCGCACAGTGCGGCTTCATATTCAATGCCGCCGGCACACGCGGCGTTGAAGAAAAAATTTATACTCCGTCGACATGGAAACCCAAGCCAGTTGTTCTGTCCTTCGGGGCGGGCGTGAAGAGTCTTCAGGAACGGGCATTGGAATCCTTTAAAAAACTCATTTCTCTTCCCCCTCAAGGAAGTCTGCTGGATTTCGGCGCGGGAACGGGCGCTTTCTTGCGGGTATTTCACAACGATCATCCGGAATGGGAGTTGACAGCCATAGAACCCGGTGGAGGATTTGCCCAAATTAGTGATGGTCTGCCCCTGAAGCAGGCATACAACGCGCCTTTTTACAACTTGGATGTCAGGGAATGTTTTGACGCCGTTGTGGTTATGTCTGTATTGGAACATTTGACAAACCCATTGCACGCTCTTCACTGGATCAGGGAACGCTTGAAACCGGATGGCGTCCTCTTGATGCAACACCCCAATTTCGCGGCCATGCCCGGGGATTTGCTGTGCGTAGATCATATCAACAAGCTCACTCCTGCCCACACAGCCGCAGTATGCGGTTATATTGGGCTTGCCCCTGTTGCGGCACAGGAAAGCGGTTCCATGTTCGAACTGGTTTGCCGGCAGTCGTCCATCCCTTCTGGAAATTTCGCTTGGCCGGCGGCAGAAAACAGAAAAATTGCGAAATCCTGCGAAGCCGTCGCCCAGGCGACAATCCGGGCGGTCAAACAGGCTGTGGAGTCGGCCAGAGCCAAAAATGGCAAGGCGGCAATCTTCGGTTCATCCCCTGTCGGGAACATGTCCGTTTATATTCTCGGATGTGAGAAAGACGTCGCCTGTTATGTTGACGAAAACAGCAACAACTGGGGAAGAATACAGGACGGTATTCCTATTACGTCTCCCGCCGAGATGGAAAAATTTGGAGTAAGCGATCTGGTGATTGCCATTAGTCCTGTATATTGGGAAACTGTCAGCAAGAAAATGCGGGCTTATCCTGTTACAGTGCATGTGCCTGAAATTTTTACTTCAGGAGAATGTCATGAATCCTGAAAACTGGCTTACTGAATCAATTTTGACTGAAGATGAGAGAATGCAGAGAATACGTTATGCAAACCTTATAAATTACCTAAGAACAACCTCGTTAAAGCCTTATCAAATCGCACATACTTTGCATTTGATGCAAAATGTTAGTTTTACACTATTTTCTGACGGCTATGCGACACCACCACATACAATAAACCTTGCTGTAAACAATATTTGTAATTTACGATGTGAATATTGCGACCTCTATTATGGGAGGAAGAATTCTAATATCCATAACGATAAAATTGATTTTGGGGTTATTGATTCACACAAAAAATGTGAATTGCCGCTGGAAACATGTAAAAGAATTATTGATGAAGTTGCTTGGTTCAAACCAACAATTCGTACTCCTTGGATGGAACCGTTATTATACCAAGATATCTTTAATCTTATAGAATATGTAAAAGAAAAATCTCTTGATTTTTCAATGTTGACAAATGGCTTATTGTTAAAAAAATATGCCGAAAAACTCGCGCAATTACATGTTGACGCTCTTCGAATATCTCTCGACGGACCAGAAAATGTGCATGACGGATTATGTGGTATCAAAGGTGCATATAGACTCGCTATTGATGGGATGAAGCATATTGTCCAAAGGAAAAAAGAGGGAATGTGCGGGACAATCTTAGACTGTTATTTTACATTGACAGATAAAAATTATATGAATCTCGTTGATATGATGGAATCTATTGAAAAAGAGGGGCTTCTCGAACACATGGGTGTTGGATTTTATATGTTTAATTATATTTCAAAACACCAAGTGAAAAAACACAATAAGGAGCATAGAAATATAAGTGGAGTGAGTATACATGAAGCATCAGCAAAATATGTAAATTTATCTAATATCGTTATTGACAAAGTTATTGAACAAAAGGAAATTATTCAAAAACGCTATAAAGGGGCAATGGTGTTTTTTAGACCAGATTTTAACAGGGAAAATCTTATTCATTGTCTACAAGATAATGACTTATCACTGCCGGGTAGCAGATGTGACGTTCTTTCACATGTTTTATATATTAACCCTGATGGGATTGTTAAATCATTTCCACAATGTATATTGCCTCCTGTTGGAAATATATATAAAAACTCAATCATGGAGATATGGAACGGAAAAATTATGCGAGAACAAAGAGGATTGATGAAAGAACACGGTCTATTTCATGGCTGCACAAGATGTTGGTGTGCCTACTATGGGCTTGAGGATTCTCAAAACACGTGGAAAGATAGGCAAAAAAATCATAAAGATACACAAAATTCACGAAAACTGTAGGATATATGACAAGCGAACTGCGAATGTTTGATCCTTTATTTGTCTTTACCCTGGATACGGACTTTGTGCCGCAATTTATGCTGGAACACGCGTTGAACATGTTGCGGGAACATGATGTTCCGGCCACCGTTTCTGCACATCGCCATACACTCATGTGGTTATGAAATATTTGCGGTAAAGCAGGAGCAACAGTAACATGCGCATTCTCGTAGCCGGTGTGAATACCGCGCGATTACTCTCAAATCTGAAAACAGCTTTTCAATTGTTAGGGCACACATGTAAAAGCTGTACATTCGAGACACATAAATTTTATAGTGATGTACAATATGATTATTATATCACACACAATCAATTTGTCGAAAAAATATTCAATGATGGCGATCGTATGCTCTGTGAGCCTTCATCAGACTTTTATCATTTTGTAGAATACTATGATCTTTTTATTTTTATCAGTTGCCGTACATTATTGCCTGCAATGCTGGACCTGCCCATACTCAAAAATATGGGGAAGAAGATAATTATTAAAGCCACTGGTTCTGATTTGCGTTTTGTTTATCCAGGAAGCATCCTCTGGAATTATGCGGAATGTTTGTTTAACATGCCAAAATCAGATTTTAGTTGTTTTACTGATTTATCGCGACAATTCAAGAAAAGCGAAAGATTTTTACAAGATATCGTCTATAATTCAAACCTTGCGACAAAATTATATCTCACATGTATGACGGCTGGTTACGCTGATGTCGTCAGCGGTGGGCCGGCACATACGTCATTGTTGACCGCGCCTTTTTTTGCCGGCGTCAATACTTTTTATTCAGAGGGTTGCATTCCATTTATCCCGAAGCGAAAAAAGCCTATCATCGTCCATGCGCCCAGCAATGAGGCGCACAAAGGCACAAACGATATTTTAGCTGTATTGCGTCAATTACAATCAGACAATGTGGATTTTGAACTGGTGCAGGTGTCGCAGATGCCGAACGCCAAACTCAAATCCTTGTTGCGTTTAGCCGACATCGTCATTGACGCTCTGGCGTGCGGCGGACACGGCATCCTGGCCAATGAAAGCATGGCCAGCGGCTGTCTGGTGCTTGGAATCAACAATCCGCGGATTCATCCATTACCTCGCAACCGCCCCGTAGTGCCGATAACCCGCAAAAATCTTTATGAACAAATCAAACGCGCCGTTCTTGATCTCCCCTTCAGAACCCGCGTGGCGGAATGCGGAATCGCCTATATCGCTTCCGGCCTGCATTCTCCTGAAAATTCCGCCGAGTACTTGCTGAGCAATTTGGAACGAGCCGCTGTCAAGGATTTTGACTACTATTCCACCCTGTTTTTGGATAACCCTTTCTGGCCCGACTATAAAGGCTATATGGAAGCGACGGATGCGAAGCTCTATTCCCCTGACGGGGCACCATGTCCCACGCATCAGCGCGAATACCTGCCTGATTTTGTGCGAACGCTGCTCGCCAAGGTCATTTTGCGGCATGGCGCCCATCCCGAAACAGACATTGACACATTTTCCGCTTCCGGTCTGGCGGGCGACAAGGCGTTGCAGGCATTCTTGGTGCCGCGCTGGAGCACATCGGAATTGACGAGGCACAACCCCTGGTTGTCTGTTGGCCCCAATGCTGTCTACGGCTTTTCCGATACATCCTGTATCCCCTATGACGAACTTGCTTTGTCTACATAGGCAAAAGGGAATTGAAGATGATTACAGGAAAAAGAATTTGCATAACGGGCGGAGCTGGGTTTATAGGTTCTGTACTTTGTGGAACATTGTGTGAATATAATACTATTATTGTATTGGATAATCTTTTCCGTAACACTCTACAACAGTATACATACGCTAATCATAAAAACATAAGTCTATATACTGCTGACATACTTGATGTTGAAGATATTTCCGATCCATTGTCAGAGGCGGATTATATTATTCACTGCGCCGGAATCACGGGCATTCAGACAGTGGGCAAAAGTCCCACGCGCACTATGCACGTCAACATCACAGGGTCCATCAATGTATTGGAGCTTGCCCGTCAATTCAGGAAGGTCAAAAGAATTCTTACTTTTTCCACCAGTGAGGTTTTTGGCTCTCAAGCATTCGGCTCCCGTGAATCTGACGACGCCATTATAGCCACAGCCAGCCATCCGCGTTGGACGTACGCTGTTTCAAAATTAGCGGAAGAACATCTGACGCGCGCCTATTACCTTGAATTTGGCTTGCCCGCCACTGTTGTGCGTCCTTTTAACATATATGGTCCCTGTCAGGTCGGGGAAGGGGCCATGAAGATATTCATTCAACAAGCCCTGCGCAACGAACCCATCACCATATACGGCGACGGCACGCAAATCCGGGCCTGGTGCTATGTGGACGACATGGTGGACGCGGTGCTCTGCTGCCTGGAAAACGACGCCGCCGTCGGGGAATCCTTCAACATCGGCAACGCGCGCAGCGTGCAGACCATCTATGGCCTTGCCAATGTCGTCATCAGGGTGCTGAATTCAAAGTCCCCTATTATTTTTGCCCCCGCCCTGTCGGCTGACATTGAAATGCGCATCCCCTGCGTGACCAAGGCCAAGGATGTATTGGGCTTTGAGGCGAAGGTCGATCTGGAGGAAGGCATCCGGCGCACGGCGGAATTTTACCTCAAGAGGGGGAATGTATGAAACGCCTGCCCATCATCCGCCCGGTTTTTGACGAAACGGAAACGGACAACCTGCGGCGTTGTCTGGAATCCGGGCATGTGACGCAAGGGCCTTTTGTCGCCGAATTTGAACAGCGCTTCGCGGAACGACATAACGCGGCGCATGCCGTGGCCGTCACTTCCTGCACGGCGGCCCTGCATTTGGCGCTTCTGGCTCTGGGCATAGGGCGGGGCGATGAGGTGATTGTGCCGTCACTCACCTTTGTGGCCACGGCCAATGCCGTGGAACTGACGGGCGCGCGCCCGGTGTTTGCGGATGTGGAGGCGCGAACCTTCACTGTGGATGTTGCCTTGCTGGAAAGCGCGATCACATCCAAAACCAGAGCCGTCATTCCCGTGCATCTGTTCGGCTTGTGCGCCGATATGGACCCGTTGCGTGAAATTGCGGCGAAACACAAGCTGCGCGTGATTGAAGATGCGGCCTGCGCCGCCGGCAGCGCCTACCGGGGCAGGAGCGCGGGCGTGCTGGGCCACGCGGCCTGTTTTTCCTTCCACCCGCGCAAGGCGATCACCACGGGCGAAGGCGGCATGATCACCACAAACAACGCCGAACTGGCCGCGAAGCTGCGCATTCTGCGCAATCACGGCGCGCAACCCATGCCTGCCGGCGCTCCGCCCTGGGCCATGCCCGCCTACCGGGAATGCGGCTGCAATTTCAGGATGTCTGACCTGCAAGCCGCCGTGGGATGCGCGCAAATGCGAAAAATGGACGCCATTCTGAAAGAAAGGGCGCGCATAGCGGGCATGTATTCCGAACGGCTGCGGGACATGCCGGATGTCATTACGCCGTTCGCGCCGGACGATTGCGGGCATTCCTGGCAGAGTTACGTTGTGCGTCTGGAAGGCGGAAAGCCGAGGAGAGACGAAATTTCAGAACGCCTGCGGCTGGCCGGCGTTGAAACGCGCTGCGGCACCCATGCCGCGCATCGACTGGAATACTACGCCCGGAAATACGGACTGTCCCCGGATTGTTGCCCCGCGGCCGCGCTCTGTGAGGACAGCAGCCTGGCCCTTCCCGTGGCGCACGGTATGAAGGATGAGGATATAGACAGGGTTGCGGCATGTTTTGTGTAGAAAATGAACAACGGTTCAGTCAGAGGTTCGCCCTGACCGCCCGCACAATCTTTGCGGCCGCATCCCCCGAACCGTAGACACAATCAGGGCGGATGCACCTGCCCGTTGCCCGCGCGCCGGCGGCGGCGATATCATCGGCGTTCCGGCTTGCCAGGATGTTCCAGCCGCAATCGGTCAGTTCACGCCATCCCGTATCCGGCATCAGCACAACCGCGCGTTTGCCTGCGTAATAGGCTTCTTTCTGCAGGCCTCCGCTGTCCGTCACCACAAAGGCGCAGGATTCAAGCAGTGACATAAGCTCAGGATAACCCAGCGGCTCAGTCACAACCAACTGTTGCGCCATGTCTCCACATGAAAATTCTTCAATTCTTTTCTTTGTCCGGGGATGCAGCGGCAACAAAACACGGTTACCGCTCTCCGTCTGCAGGCGGTCAAGTCCCTCGAGGCATGCGCGCAGGGAATCTCCGCTATCCACATTGTAATCTCTGTGCAGTGTGGCAAGAATAAAACGATCATGCCGTACATGATTTTTTGTACATGCGCCTTCCGGAAAAAATTGAGGACGCATGCGTAAAAAACAATCATACATGACGTCGCCGGTGACAAAGACGCCCTCCCAGATGCCTTCCCCGGCAAGGTTGCGTGCGCCGAGACCGGAGCAGCAACACAACACGGCCGATACATGATCTGTAAGAACGCGGTTGATTTCCTCCGGCATGGATTTGGGGAGCATGCGGATGCCCGCCTCCACATGCACGACAGGGATATGCAGCTTGGCCGCGGCCAGAGCTCCGGCCAAGGTGGTGTTTGTGTCGCCGTATACAAGCAGCGCGTCGGGACATTCCGCAAGCAACGCCTTTTCGATGCCGATGAGCGCCGCCGCCGTTATTTCGCCATGGGTGCCGGAGCCGACTCCGAGATTGTATTTTGGCGCGGGAATTTGAAGTTCCTGAAAAAAAATATCGGACATGTCAGGGTCATAGTGCTGGCCTGAATGCACTATAATGTGCTTCCACGCATCACCGCGCGCAACCGCTTCTCCAATCAGCGCTTCCTTGATGAATTGCGGCCGCGCGCCCACGAGAGACAGTATTTTGGGCTTTGTCATGCCGTTTTACCCGAGGGGGTTTCAATGCGATTGTTTGTGTTTGAGGGCGGCGGTCAATAAAAATTTCACCCATGCTTCCGCCCTGGCCTTATATGTCAGTCTTTCCTTCGCGTACGCGCGCATGGCAAGGCACAGAGCCGGCATTGAAAGGCATTTTCGGGCAAATTGATCGATTTCCTCCATATCAACGGCGCGCTCATTATCCGGGACAACGAGAACAAAAGGAAGAGACGCCGGAAAATCAGGATCACTCCCAAGATATATAAAGGGCAGGCCCTGCGCGGCATATTCACGCAATTTGATTGACGTGCATTCCGTCATTCCTTTGTTACGATGTATAGCCAATGTGCCGGCAGCAACATGGCAGGTGTTATACAGCGTGTACAGTATGTCGCTTTCGAGCCATCCGTGTAAAAGAACATGCTTTTCCAGACCGTATTTTGAAATCAGTTGTTTGTAAAGCGGCAGCGCCGAGCCGTCTCCCACAAGATGCAGTACATACCTGTCTTTGCGCGCGTCCCGCGCTATCCCCCTGATCAGCCTGTCCGCGCCGTGCCATTTGTTAAAGCGCGCCGCCATGACCATATGCAGTTCTCCGTCGGATGCAAGAGGAGGGCGGCGTATGGGATTGTCCGGAATTTCGGCGAGGCAGTTGGGAAGAATGAATACAGGCAAATCCTGTCGGGAACGGCCTCGCTCATATCTTGCTATCTCGGGTGTGACGCAGACAATGCCCGCCGCCTGGGCAAGCGCCTTCGGTCCGAGTTTTTTGTCGGCATCAAGGCTTTCTCCCGTCATCTCCGCTTCTTCAATTGTATTATGTTCAAAAATGACGGGAAAATTTTCGGTGAGATCCAGCAGGGCGATATGTCCCAAGGGATAGCGATAGTAAATGATATCGGGACGAACAGCCCTGGCTATGGTGTTGCAACACACATGACAGGCATCGTCACCCACGGCGTTGATATAAGTAAAATCAAAATTTTTCAAGGCATCCGGATTGTCATCACCGACAATGCAGCACTGCGTGTTTGGGTGAAAATGACGTAGCGCATTGAGTTTGGCATTCATTTTTCGCAGCAGTTGCGGATAGCCTTTATTTATGTGCGCGAACAGAAGGATCTTTTTCATGTGCCTGCCCTCGCCGCTCCGCCTGTCGGCATCAAACGTCTTTTACCGCGAGAACGGTCAGCGCGGCCTGTCTTTGTATTTCTCTCACGTATGACGAGCACGCCGGCCTGGCAAAGGGATGGTCCCTGGAAACAATTTCCCGTAGCGCGGCGGAAACGCGTTCCTCCTCGCTTTGCCCGGGAAGGGCAAGGGTTGTCTTCCCTTTTTTTCGCGCGGTTTTTTCCAGCAATTTTTCCCATGCGCCGTAAATTTTGTCCGGCGCGTAGCGTTTCAGCAAAACTTGCCCGCGCTCGCCCATCTGCCGCCGCAGAGCGGCGTTTTTCATCAGAACGCGCAGGGAGGCGGCCAGATTTTGCGCGTTCATCTCCGGGGCCAGGATGCCGTTTTCCCCGTGCATGATCACCTCGTTCGCACCGTCGCACCGCGCAAACCTCACAACGGGCAGGGCGAAGCGCTGCGCTTCAGCCGTAACGAGGTCAAATCCCTCATAGCGGGAAGGGAGGCAAAAAAGATGGGCGGATGCGTATTCCGCATCAATATTGTCAACCTTGCCGGGCAGGCTGACACGCTGCCCAAGTCCCAACGCGCCGGCCAGAGATGCATACTTTTCCCTGTCTCCGCCGTCGCCGCAAATGCGCAGATCCCAGTCCGGGAAGGCCGGCGCGAGCAGAGCGAACGCCTGCATGAGCAGTGAAAACTGCTTGATCCCGTCTTCAAGTCTGCCCACCGCCAGCAGGGTTTTGCGCGGCGCGTCTTCCCTGGCCCAGTCCACCGCCGCCGGAGGGTCGGCCGGATTGGGGATAACCGTGACGCGATCCTGGAGAAATTCAGGCAGCGAATCCAAAAAGGCATGACCGAGCAAGTGAATGGCGTCAGCTCCGGCCATGCAGGCAAGTCGCTCATAGCGGTTCCAGCGTTCCTTTTCTATGACGCGGGGAACACTGTGTTCGGAAATCAGCAACGGGATGCCCGTGTTGTTGCAGAGCGCCGGAAACCAGAGCAGATCCTCCCAGGAAAACATGGCGCAGAGAACGTCAATATTTTGTTCGCACAGGCGATCTTTGGCCCGCCGGAGCGACGCCTCGTCACGCAAGGCCAGATCCGCTGTTTCCACATTGTCCGGCAGCGGGTACAGAGGACGGCCGGCGCCTCTGCCCTGATGGAACACCACGCACTCATGCCCGCGCTCCCGCATGGCGTGGACACGGTTCACGCCAAGGCGCTCCAGCCCGCCGTTGACGTGGAAGAGTGACCAGATGACTAAGCCGATGCGCATTGTGTTTCCATATTGCCGTCAGTTCGAAAAGACACGTTTGGAAGTCAAGCAATTTTTATGCCGGAAGCATATGTTTAATGCCGTATTTTTCGCAAATATCCGCCAACATCATGAATGACGTCGTAGATGCGCTGGGCGGCCACAATGTCGGAGGCGGCCACAAAAAGAAAAGTCTGAAAATTGAGCATGGCGAATGTCCTGACGGCCTTTTTGGCAAAAAGCGGCAACAGCGCTTTGTCTATCAGGCCGCCTACCCAGTCTATCATTTGGGCCTTGTACCGCACAAACTGCAGGAAATAAGACAGGTAAGCCTCCTCCGAGAGCAGGAAATTATCCACTTCATCAAATACGTTAAAGAGTTGAAGACGGCGTTGATCCCAAATTTGGGTCAGGGATTTCTTACTCTTGTCTTCCCGGTGTCCGATCAGATATTCGTCGTATAATATAAATGAACCGCTTTTTACGTAGGACATCCAGTGCGCCAGATTGTCATTGTGCACCAGGGTTTCGGAAAAATGGATGCCGGCGCGGCGGAGAAAATCGGTGGAATACAGTTTGTGCCAAGGAAAATTGGCCGTCCGCAAAATATCGGGATGCGCCCGGATATCAGCGCGGACGATTTTGGAGCCGCCCGTAATGCTTTGCCAGATATTCTCGTCCTGTTCCAGCATGCGTTGCCGTTCACAGTGGCCGAGCATATCGCAGTAGTACCACTTGAAGACAAGGAAATCAGCCTGATATGCATCCAGTACAGCGGCACATCCGTCCAGGGCCTTTGGCTTGAGGTCGTCATCGGCGTCCAGAAAAATGCAATATTTTTCCTCAGCAAATGCAAAGCCTGTGTTTCTGGCCGCTCCGGCTCCTTTTTGCTGTGTATGACGAAACAGCGCCACTCTGCTGTCCTTGGCGGCATAATCGGCTACTTTCTCTGCAGAGCAATCCGTGGAATAGTCGTCCACAACAATAATTTGTCGAACAAGCGCGTTGCCGCAAACACTGTCCAACGCGGCTTCAATAAAATTGTCGGCGTTGCGCATGGGAATGACAACCGTGACAGACATACGCTTCAATACCTATCTCGCGGAAATGGTCCATTATCCAAGGCTCCCCGATCCAAACGGACCGGCCTCGGCAGATGTTCCGGCAGTTTCAAAGGGCATCCTGAGGTCATTTTCAAAGCAGTTGCATTATATATTTTGATATATATTGTTCACCATGGATGAATAATATTCCGGATCGTGATATTTCTTTATTCTCCTGATTGCTTTTTGCGATTTAGTATAAAGCGTATCTTTCTTTTTCAGGATTTCTTCTATTATTTTTATCAGCTTTGCTTCTATGATTTTGCATACGGCGCAGTAGCGCTCAAAATCTGTAGGTCTGAATTCCCGTTTTGACGGTATTTTTATGACAAATCCGCACGCATCGTTATTGATTTCAGGAAAAGATCTTATATCAGTGGTAACAACAGGGATGCCGGCCGCCTGCATTTCAAGCACGACATATCCGTATGTTTCGGCAAGGCTGGGAAGCAGGCCGACATGATGCAAAGGCAATAATTTCAAAACATGACTATTGGGCAGATTTGAATATACGGTTATCCAGTCCGCATTTTTATTCAAGAATTCATTGATTTTATAAAGTATGTCAGGATCGTTTTCCAACAGCGGGTATTCACATTCCTGAACAACGAATGAACTGACAACGGTAAAAGTTATGTCGTGATATATGTTATGTATGTAATTCAAGGCGTTCATTATCGGTATGAAGCCTTTTGTAAGAAAGGCGTTGCCGATGAATATAAAACTGATTTTTTCCGTATGGAAAAATCTGGCATGATCTTCAAAAATTATTTTTTGCGGCGGATACAGAAAGCAGAGTTTGTTCAATGCGTGGTCAAGTTTGTATCGGCTGCTGGATTTCATTCTATTTGCTTGAATTTCCATCGTTTTTTTGCTCAGAGCAATAATTTTTTTACAATTGTCTTGCAAAAGCATGTTTGCATATTCGTCAAAAGGTTCGGCATCAAAAAATCTTGGCACAATAGTTTCAAACGTTGTTATATATGGCGTTTCTCCAAAATTGACCTGATTAAAATAATGCATAAGGTCAATATCATTTCTGTTGATGTTTGAAGCCCAATATACGTCATCATGTGTAAGTCCGGGCAAGTTTATTGCTTCTGAAGCAACGCGAACAAATTTGACCTCTCTGACTTTATTGATGAATAATCTCTTTTCCGCATACGTGGAGCGTTCGTACCCGACTTTCAGCATGGCCCGACTTCCGTCCCGGTCACAGGCCGGCCGCCAGCCGCGCCAGCGCGGGAAGGTTCGCCTCGTGCTTGAAATTCAGCTTCACGTCATTGCCCAGTATGCTGCCGACAGAGGCGTGGGAAAGCCGGGCGCCCTTGTTTGTGCCTATGCCGGAGTTCTGGTGGTGTTCGCAGGTTACCCCGCCGCAGTAGACGATGTTCCAGCCTTTCAGGGCGAGGCAGAGATCGTGGTCGATGTCGTCCACCTGGGAAGGGGAGAAGCGTATGTCAAAATCCCCGGCGTCCGC
>JAISXC010000160.1 GCA_031270875.1 Desulfovibrio sp. | reverse complement strand
ATGGAAGCGCTGGGAAAATTCAAGGCCCAACTTGGCATACGCTTTGAAACCTATGCGGAGAGCCGCATCCGCGGGGCCATGCTGGACGAATTGCGCCGTCTTGACTGGTTCCCGCGTTCCTTGCGCCAACGCATCCGCGCCCTGGACGAAGCCATGCGCCATGTCGAACACGAACATGGACGGCAGGCCACGGAAGAAGAACTTCAGGATTTGACGGGGCTTGATATTCGCGACATACGTCAGGGGCTGGAAGCATTGCAGAATCAACTCTGGCTTTCCCTGGATGCCATTCAGGACACCGTTTCAAGCGAAATCCAGGAGAGCGGCGGCGAGCCGTACAGCACCACAGCCGCCCATGAGCTTGTTGAAAAGGTTGCCGCGCTTGTCGACAGATTGACACCAAGGGAGAAAGTGGTACTCTCGCTGTATTATGCCGATGAACTGACCATGCGCGAGACTGCTGAGATTATGGGCATTACGGAGGGTCGCGTTTCCCAGCTTCATTCACAGGCCCTGAATCGTTTGCGCAAAGAATTCGTCAACCTTTACGGTTACGCGGACGAAAATTTCGTAACCCAGATATGCTAAAGGAGACGCCGCCATGCCTTTTGACCCCAATATGCGTGTTCTTGTCGTGGACGATTTCTCCACAATGCGTCGCATTGTCCGCAATATCCTGCGCCAGCTGGGTTTTAACAATGTTGTCGAGGCGGATGACGGCACAACGGCCTGGGAGACTCTCAATCGTGAGAAAATAGACTTCATCGTCTCTGACTGGAACATGCCCCAGATGACCGGTATTGAGCTGTTACGTAAGGTCCGGGCCAGCGAGCGGTTCGCCGCCATTCCTTTTCTCATGGTCACGGCCGAGGCGCAGCAGGAAAACATAATTGAAGCCGTGCAGGCCAAAGTTTCCAATTACATTGTCAAGCCGTTCACCGCTGACACCATGAAACAGAAGATTGACAAGATATTTCAGTAGTCCTGTTTTCCCTCTGGAACCAGGAGTAAAATGTGGCAGACAAAACCCGGCCTAGAGAAGTTCCGGCGGATAACGAAGTACAGGTCGCTGAAAGCGGTGACCTGAGCCACAAAAAAGTTCAGCTTGACCTTGATGACGCCCCTTTTCTGTCGGAAAAGGAACAGGCGCCCCCTCCGGCGGAGGGGGATTCCGTGGAACAGGATTTGCCTGAAGGAGCGGAAGACGCCGCTCCAAAACAGGGAACCGGCAGGAAAAAACTCATCATTCTGGCAGGGGGCGCCGGTCTTTTGCTTCTTGCGGCCTTGGCCGCCGGATGGTGGTTTTTTCTGCGCGAACCGCCTCCGCCTTCACCGGAAGCCGCAAAGCCGGAGGTCATCGTTGTCCCCTCAAAACCGGCAACACAGGCAAAGCCGGACTATACCAAGGAATTTTCGCCTTTTCTCGTTTATCATTCCGATGGTGCGGGAGGGCGTTTCCTTGTCTGCAAGTTCGCCACCTTGACAAAGGTTCAAAATTTGAACCGCGAGATGGATCAAAAAATGCTTTTCCTGCGCGATGCCGTTTATTACTACCTCCGCAGCAAGACTCCTGAATATTTGACAAACTTCGGAAGTCTCCCTGAAATCAAAAAGGATTTGACGGCAGTCATCAACAATTACCTCACGCAGGGACAAATTGAAGACATTTTGTTCGAAAGCTATCTGAACGAATAACGGTTTGAAATTTGACTACCGTTGCATTTATAAATATATTTGAAAAGAAGGCATCCATCCGGACTGCATGCCGCGAATAAAAGGTAAGTTTCTTGCGTTTGTCCGGCAAGTTCTGAATAGTTGGGAAAGGCCTCAAACATCACGCAGCAAAGGGGAGAGCCGTGAGCGTAGATGCCACAATGGCTGTGCTCTATGCCCAGACGGCTCTGGCCACGCCCATCACCAGCTCCGCAGCGGTGGCCCCGCAGGCCGCGCTGGCGATGTCGCGGGTGCTTGCCGCGGAAATGGCGAAACAGGAACAACAGCATGTTGAAAAATCCGAAAAAACGGATGGAACCAGAGTTTCCGATGACAGCGGCAAAAAGCGGCAGTCGCCGTTCGGCAGCCGTCGTTCCCAACGCGCGCCGCGCGCCGCGTCCGCCGGTGAGGATGGGGCTGTCCCCGCGGCATCACCCCTTGTGGGCAATCTCCTGAATATGAAAGTATGACCGTTTGGTGTTATTCCAGTCCATGACAGAAGCAATACTTCTCGCCGTTATCGGTGTTTTCATCCTGCTTGAGATCGGCGTGCTGGCGGGCATTTTCTTTTTTTTCGCGAGGCTCCGCCGTTCCGAATCCCTGCTCACAACACTTCAGGGCAATCAGGATGCATTGCTTGCCCGAATAGAAATGAATGCCCGGCTGGAACGCGAAATCGTGGCGAGTTTTGTCCAACGGCAGGCGGAACTGCGCAATCTTGATGAAAAACTGGAGGAAAGGGCAAAAGAGCTCCGCCGCCTTTTGGAACAGGCTGAAGAAATACGCCGCTCACCCCAGTTTTTGCGCGAGATTATTTTGAACGGGCATCGAAAAGGCCTTTCCAGCCGTCAGATCGCCAAAAACGCCGGCCTCGGCGTGGACGAAGTGGAACTCATACTCACACAGGCCGCCGGGAATGGGTAAAAACGCCGCACGGGAAATTCACATCGGTTTTGATGTCGGTTCAACAACCGTCAAAGCGGTCGTTCTTGATTCAGGCGATACCCTTCTTTTCAAAAAATATCAGCGTCATTTTTCCGAGGTGCGCGAGAGCGCGGCCTCTGTGTTGCGTGAAATCGCCGGGCTTTTTCCGGGTCGCCCATGGCGTATGAGCGCCAGCGGGTCCGGCGCCATTTCCCTGGCCTCTGAGCTTGATCTCCCTTTCACGCAGGAAGTGCTTGCCTCAGGCATGTGCATCGGCAAATTCATACCGGACGCCGATGTTGTTATCGAACTCGGCGGGGAGGACGCCAAGCTCACCTTTTTGACCGGCGGACTGGACCAGCGCATGAACGAAACCTGCGCCGGCGGCACCGGCGCTTTTATCGACCAGATGGCCGCTTTTTTGCAAACCGACACCGCCGGACTCGACGATCTCGCCTTGCGGCACAGCACCATTTATCCCATCGCATCCCGTTGCGGCGTCTTCGCGAAATCCGATGTTCTGCCGCTGCTCAATGAAGGATGCCCCCGGGAAGACATAGCCGCTTCGATAATGCAGGCCGTTGTCATACAGACGGTGAGCGGCCTTGCCCGCGGGAGAAGCATCAAGGGCAAAGTGGTTTTTCTGGGCGGGCCGCTGACGTTTTTGCGTTCTTTGCGCGATCGTTTCCAGGCCACCCTGAAAGATGCCTCATCCTTTGTCCTGCCGGATAACGCGCAGTATTTTGTGGCCATGGGGGCGGCGTTTCATGCGGCGAACGACCGCATGCGAAAGTCTTGCCTCGCCGGGGTCGCCGCCCTTCTCGAACAGCCGGCCGCGAACCGCGGCGAGCGGTCGTTGCCTCCGCTGTTCGCCTCTGAAGCCGAGTACGAGGTCTTTGCGCGACAGCACAAAGGCGAGGATGTGGCCCGCGCGTCCCTGGAAAAAAGCGTCGGGGAGGCGTGGCTGGGTTTTGACAGCGGCTCCACAACAATCAAGGCGGTTTTGATGGACGCCGAAGGACGCCTTGTCTATTCCTGGTACGGCGCGAACAAGGGAGAGCCCCTTGCGGCAGCCATACAAATACTGAAAGACATCTACGCCCGTAAAAACGCTGATCTCGTCATTCGCGCCGCGGCGGTCACGGGATACGGCAGCGCCCTGCTGTGCGCCGCATTGCGGACGGATATCGATGAGGTGGAGACTGTCGCTCACTATGCCGCGGCGCGTTTTTTCAACCCCGACGTAAGTTTCATTCTGGACATAGGCGGACAGGACATCAAGTGCATGCGCGTCAACGGCGGGGTCATCACGCGCATACAGCTCAATGAGGCATGTTCGGCCGGATGCGGCTCATTTATAGAAAATTTCGCGGATTCCCTGCAAATGCCGCTGACGCAGTTTGTGCAGGCGGCGCTGAAAGCGCGCAAACCGGTGGATCTCGGCACGCGATGCACCGTGTTCATGAATTCGAAAGTCAAGCAGGCGCAAAAGGAAGGGGTTGATGTGGGAGATATTGCCGCCGGTCTGTCTTACGCCGTTGTGCGCAACGCGTGCTATAAGGTAATGAAAATCAACAGGGCGGACGAGATCGGGGAACACGTCGTCGCCCAGGGGGGCGCTTTTGCCAATGACGCGCTTTTGCGCGTGCTTGAACTGCAGATCGGGCGTGGCGTCACGCGTCCCGCCATCGCAGGCCTCATGGGCGCTTTCGGCGCGGCTCTCATCGCCCGCGAGCGCGGTCCGGCGGATGAAAAGACATGCCTCCTGAACCCTGAGGAAACCGCCGCGTTCTTTGTGAAGACGCATCATGC
>JAISXC010000146.1 GCA_031270875.1 Desulfovibrio sp. | reverse complement strand
GGCTTGAGGGCAACGACCATCTGGATGGTGGAACAGTTGGGATTGGCGACAATGCCCTGATGCTTTTCCAGATGCCGGGGATTGACTTCCGGAACCACCAGGGGACAGCGGCCGTCCATACGCCAGGCGGCGGAATTGTCCACCACCACGCAGCCGGCATGGACCGCGCAGGGCGAAAACTTGAGAGACGTGGCTCCACCGGCGGAAAAGACGGCAATGTCAATGCCCGCGAACACGTCTTCCTTCAGTTCCTCCACCGTCAGGCTTTCATCGCCGAAGGAAACCCTGTTGCCCGCCGAGCGGGCCGAGGCAAAAGCCCGTATCCTCGCGGCGGGAAATTTTCTGCCATGCAGAATTTTCAACATTTCCCGACCCACCGCGCCAGTGGCGCCGACAACAGCGACTGTCAATTCCCTGCTCATGGTCTTCTCCCCAAAATATGAAAACTAGAATTCCAGGTTGCCCGGCGTACGCGGAAAAGGCAACACATCCCGGATATTGCTTATGCCGGTAAGCAGCATCATCAGGCGCTCGAAGCCAAGGCCGAAACCCGCGTGAGGCGCGCTGCCGAAACGCCGCAAGTCCAGATACCACCAGTAGTCGTCGGGATTTTGTCCAAGCTCCGCAAGACGCGCGGCCAAACGTTCCAGACGTTCCTCGCGCTGCGAACCGCCGACAAGCTCACCCACGCGCGGAACCAGAATGTCCATGGCCGCCACGGTTTCATTATCATCATTGGCCCGCATGTAAAACGCTTTCGTTTCCCGGGGATAGTCATAGACAATGACCGGCCGGCGAAAATGCTCCTCGGCGAGATAACGCTCGTGCTCTGTTTGCAAATCCATGCCGAAAACCACAGGATAGACAAAATTTTTCCCGCAGTCTTCCAGAATGCGCACAGCTTCGGCGTAGGACGCGCGCGCAAAAGGTCTGGCCGTCATGGCGGACAGCCGCTCCGCAAGGCCTTTGTCCACAAAAGCGTCAAAGAGGCGTAGATCCTCCCGGCAACAGGCAAGGACGTGATTGATGACATGGCGGATGAGATCTTCGCCCAGTTCCATGATGTCATACAGATCCGCAAAGGCCATTTCCGGCTCAACCATCCAGAATTCCGCGGCATGACGGGGCGTGTTGGAGTTTTCCGAGCGAAAAACCGGGCCAAACGTGTAGACGCGCCCCAAGCCCATGGCCAATGCTTCGGCCTCAAGCTGGCCGGAAACCGTCAGGTGGCAGGGTCTGTGGAAAAACCCTTCCCGCCGCTCGGCCTCGCTGTCGGCGGGGCTTGTCACGCCGAACATCTCCCCGGCTCCCTCGCAGTCCGCTCCGGTAAGAATGGGCGTGTGCACCAAAGCGAAGCGGCGCTCGCGAAAAAATTCGTGTACCGCGTGGGCCGCTTGGGAACGCAGACGGAAAGCCGCGCCGTATTTGTTGGTGCGCACCCGCAAATGGGCAATGGTGCGCAAAAATTCGTCAGAATGGCGTTTTTTTTGCAGGGGATAGATCTGCGGATCCGCAAGTCCGAAAACCGTGATTGCTCTGGCCTGCACTTCCCACCGCTGCTCCTTGCCGGGCGAGGGGACAAGCGCGCCGCGCAGCTGAAGAGCCGCGCCGGTATTGGCCGCGCCAAGGGCCGCGTGGGCCGCGCTGTCATGATCCACAACGCACTGCATGCCGGAAAGTGAAGAACCGTCGTTGAGTTCAATGAAGGAACATTCGGCGAGATCACGCCGGGTACGCACCCAGCCGCAGAGTGTGATGTCCCCGCAAGGGCTGTCCGTGGCCAGAGCATCCGCAATCAGGATTCGCCGCACAGCGCACTCCCCTCATCTTGCATTATCTGTCGGCGATGGCCGCTGTAATCCGCGCTTCGGCGGCCAACTTGCCGTCCACCGAGGCTCGGGCGTCCATTTTACAGAGTTTGAGCTTCACGCGCACATTCTCGCACACAAGATCAAGGCGGTCGCCCGGAACAACCTGACGGCGAAATTTCACTCCGTCCAGACCCGCGAGCAGAAAAAGCTTGTCGTTCACGTTCTCAAGGCGGGCGGCGGCCAGCAGCCCCCCCGCCTGGGCAAGGGCCTCCAGAACAAGTACGCCGGGCATGATGGGCACGCCGGGGAAGTGTCCCTGAAAAAACGGCTCGTTGGCGCTGACGTTTTTGTACGCCCTGATATGGGAGCCGGGCGCGCATTCCACCACCCTGTCCACCAGAAGAAAGGGGTAGCGATGCGGCAGAAAACGCAAAATCTGCTGAATGTTCATCATTTGCAAGGCATCCGGCATGATCTGGCTCCGGTCTGCGGTCCAACGGGGTCCGAAAATTGGACACCAGTATATGGCATCGGGCCACAATAGCAAGACAAAAGACGCCCCTCGGGCGGCATGAGCCAGAACCAAAAAACCTCCCGAACCTGTTGCGGATCGGGAGGTTATGCGATACGGGGACAGATTCTTGCGCTATTTTTTGTCGGTGCCTTTCTTTTCGTCAGCGCCTTTCTTTTCGTCTTTTTTGACGCTTTTTTCCTTGTAGAGCCTGTTGACTTCCGCAAGGACATCCTGGGTGAGATCCATGGCCTGGTCCGCATAAAGCACGCCCCCGGCCGTGACGTCAACCACGAAGTTGAAACCCCTGGCGCGGGCCACTTCATAAGAGGCCTGGAAAACCAGAGTCACCATGTCCTGACGCAATTTCACCTCTTCCTGCTCAACCCTGCGGACAAAATTGCGGGTTTTTTGATCCAGATCCTGCTTGGCGCGAATAAATTCCAGTTTCTTTTCCTCGCTGACCTTGGGATTCTTCAGACTTTCCGCTCTCTTCTTCAGAGACTCGCCCTGCTTTTCCAGAGACTCGCGTTCTTTGCCGAACTTCTCGTCCATCTGTTTTTTCGCGGCTTCGGCCGGGGCGGACTGCGAAGCGACGGTCTGCATGTCCACAACGCCGATCTTGGCCGCTGAAACAGCCTTTTCATCAGAAGCAAAAACACCCGCCGCCGAACCGGCGACAATCAGGCAGGCCGCACAGGCGGTCAGCAAAACGGTGCGCATGAACTGCTCTCCTTCCCCAACAGTTTCGCCGTCATCAACACGGCAGGCAGTCACATAGCACCGCTGCCCGACCGCGTCAAGAAATTCTGTGGAAAATCTTTAGATTTTTATTTTTCCAGTTTGGCCTGCATGGCGTTTGCCTTGTCCAGGCCGTCCCGGTAGGCAAGAATTCCCTCGGCCAGGCCTTCGGCCAAGGCGCGACGGTAGCCCGGGTTTGCCAGATTGGCGGCTTCCGCGCTGTTGGTGCAGTAGCCGAGTTCCACCAGCACGGCGGGCATATGCGCGCCGATGAGCACATGAAAGGGCGCCGCCCTGACGCCGTTGTTTTTGACTGTAAAGTCACGCCGCTTGAGCCGGAAAACCGAAAGCCGCTGGATGTCCCCGGCGAGTTTGCGCGATTCTTCCACACGCGCGTTAAGCATCACATCCGCCATGAGGCGCTGCATGTCGCCCAGGCGTTGTTCTCCGGCGGCGTTTTCCAGAGCGGCGACGCGCGCCGCTTCGGCATTGGCTGCGAAATCAAGGTAATACGTTTCAAAACCGTTGACGGAAGGATCCTCATTGGCATTCACATGCACCGAAACAAAAAGATCCGCCCGGGACCCGTTCGCCTTCCGGGTTCGGTCCGCCAAGGAGATTGTCTTGTCCGTGGTACGGCTGTAAACGACTTCCAGGCCGCCGGCTTCCAGAAGACGCCCCAGCATCTGGGCCACATCCAGGGCGACGCGGCGCTCCAG
>JAISXC010000018.1 GCA_031270875.1 Desulfovibrio sp. | reverse complement strand
GTTCCGGGCGCATACCTGAAGCAGGGCATATGTTTCAGCAAGCTCAATCAGAAAGCCGCGGCAAACGCCAGGATGCAGGAGCTTGTCAAAAAATACCCCAAATCGCCCGAAGCGGCGCGGGCCAAGGCTTTTTTGCGGACAAACAAGTAAGTGAAGCATTTGTTTTCGCAACCGGCTGTGACGGCATGATTTTTTGTTTGTTTGATTCGGCGCGATAATCATTAACCGGACAATTATAGGTCAGGCCATGCCCAAACAGCCGAACACGACGGTTTACAAAGATCTCAGCGCCACCATGCGCCAGGGGCTCAAGGATATCTATCGGGAGATTTCCACGGCGTCCTCCGAGCAGGGCTGTTCCGTCCCGGTCACGGACGCCCTGTTTCACGAAGCTTCGACCCAACTCGGCGAAGTGTTGAAAACCACGGAAAACGCGACCATGTCCATCATGGAAATTGTGGAAAGGCACTTGGATCTTCAGGCGGAGAGCGCGGCCATACTGGAGAGGATGCGTTCAGGCAGGGCAACGAAAGTTTTGAAAGAACGTCTGCGGGAAATCAATGTTCTGCTTGGTCAAGACCTGACAACCCTGCTGACGGCCCTGAGTTTTCAGGATATTACGGGGCAGCGCATCAAAAAGGTGGTGGGAGCGCTGAACGAGATAGAGCGCCGCGTTGTGGATCTCTATGTTTCTTCCGGGCTTGTGATGGAAGGGGCGGAAAAGGATCCCACGCGCGACGCCGCTTCCTTGCGCGACGAGGCGGACAGGGCCGTGGAGGATTTTCGCAACAGCCGCAGGAGCGCGCCCGCTCTCAAAGGGCCTGATGCGAACGCCTGTTCGCAGAACGCCATTGACGACATGCTTTCCCAGCTCGGTCTGTGAAACCCGCTTCGTGCTCTGTCAGCAAGATCGCCGGTGACTTGCCGGCCTTGGCCGGCCGGATTTATGGACAGCGCGTCACGCAGAAAAGCTCGTCATGGCCAAGTTGTTCCGCCTTGCAGAGCTTGCCCGAGGCCACGGCCAGGATTTCCCGATAGATGATCTCTCCCATTTCGCTCAGGGATTTTTTGCCAAGCAGCACTTCGCCCGCGTTGACATCCAGATTCGCGGTCATGCGTTCAAAAGTTCTCGGGTTTCCGGTTATCTTGATGACCGGAATACCGGGAAATCCCGACGGGGTGCCCCGTCCGGTGGGAAAGCACATGATCTGCGCTCCCGCCGCGGCCTGCCCGGTGGCCACCTCGCCATCGTGCCCGGGTCCGTCCATAAGCAGCAGGCCCCGGTTCTCCGGGATGGCGCCGGTGGCGAACACTTCCACAAACTTCGCCTTTTCCCCCGACTTTTTCATGCTGCCGAGAGATTTCTCGACAACGCTTGAGAGCCCCCCGTCGTAATTGCCGGTGGAAATGAGATGGCGGCGGCTCTCGTTTGTGGATTCCCGCGTCTGTCTGGTCAGGCGGGCTTCCATGACGTCAATGGCGTCCTTGACGTCCTTGCCGACTTTTTCATTTATGCCGCGCCGGGCGAGAATATGCTGCGTGCCGATGAGTTCGGTCAGTTCGGAGAGGATGGAGCTGCCCCCCTGGGAGACAAGCCGATCCGAGGCGAGGCCGAGGGCGGGGTTGGCCACCAGGCCACTGGTCATGTCCGAGCCGCCGCAGTTCAAGCCGATCATGAGATGGCTGACCGACGCCTCGCGGCGGCGTTCCTGCGATACGGCCTGGAGCATCCTCTGGGCGATCCGCGCGCCCTTTTCCACCGCCTGAAGAGAGTCGCCGACCTCCTGGATGATAATGACGTCAAGCCTTTTGCCCGAGGGGGCGATGCCTTCGGCGAATTCCGCCGGCTTGAACCGCTCGCAGCCCAGGCCGACCACAAGAACGGCCGCGATGTTGGGATTTCTGCCGATGCCGATGAGAGTCCGGGCCGTGGTTTCGAGGTCGTTGCCGACCTGGCTGCATCCAACCGGATGGCGGAGAACAATGCAGCCCGGCACGGCGCCGGCGATGCGCTCGGCGACCTTCGCGGCGCAAAAAACGGAAGGGATGACGGCGACGTGATTGCGCGCGCCGTAACTCCCGTCCTCTCTTTCAAATCCCCAGAAGGTGTCCGTCATCGCTATCGCCCCCGTGAGCAGAACATATTGTGGCTGTGCACCCAGGCGCCCCTGGCGACGGGCCCGCTCATGCGGCCGATTTCCTCCCCGTACTTGATGACTTTGCCGTTCCCGGCAATGTCCGCCAGAACGATTTTGTGGCCGAAGCCAATGCCCTCAAGGGCGGTTATGGAATATTCCGTGCCGTCGCTGTTCCGGACAAGGCAGCTTTCTCCGGAGGCGATATCCGCGAGGGTGACCGCGACGTTGTCGTCCGGGTGAATGACGAGGGCCGACTTGACCCCGCCGATATTCAGAAAATCGTTTGAATCCATGTTTATTTCAATCCACCTTTGCGGCCGCGGGGGCCGAATCACTGTGAGTGACGACGCAAAAGCCGCAAGGCGAGCCTGCCGTCCCTGTCGAAGGTGACGGGCCGCGGCTCGCCGCAGATTTCAAAACGGCTTTTGTCGGTCAGTTCCTCCGCGATGGCCTCGCTCACGTAACATTCCGTCAGGTACAGGGTGTTGGGGATAAAAACCATGCGCATCTTTTCCGGCGGCACCTGGCGGAGGCGTTCCATCAT
>JAISXC010000016.1 GCA_031270875.1 Desulfovibrio sp. | reverse complement strand
CAGGGAGTGATTATTCCGGCGGACAATGTGAACCATCTGATGCTTTCAGCCGAAATCCGAAGCGCCGTCGGGCAAAGGCGTTTTTTCGTCTGGCCCGTGCGTCGCATAGAGGAGGCTCTTGTTCTGCTCACGGGTCTGCCTGTGGGGCAGCGCCGTAAAAACGGCGGTTTCACTCCGGGCAGCCTTTATGATTTAGTGGACAACCGCTTGGAACGCTTGGGGATCTATGCCCGGGACGCCTTCAAACGCGCCAGGAAGTCCTGACTTCCGGCTCTGGTGTATGCTTTTACTGTTTTGTATTCTGTAGCATGTTATTTTGACTGGACTTTTTTGAATTTTTCATGGAGGAATCATGCCCCTCAAACGTGGCGATACCGCTCGCATTCACTATACCGGAATCTTGCCTGACGGCACGGTGTTTGATTCGTCCAGGGGGCGTGAACCTCTGGAGTTTACTCTGGGCAAGGGTATGCTGCTCCCTGGCTTTGAGGCCGCCGTAGAAGGGCATGAGCCCGGTGAAACCGTTATGGTGACAATTCCTTCGGAGCAGGCATACGGTGAAATCGACCCGGAACTTGTTTTCACCGTCGTGCGCATGCAGGTTCCGGGGCACATTCCGCTGGAAGTGGGCACGGCCCTGCAGCTTTCCAATGAGCAAGGGCAAATGGACGTTGTCATCACTGAGATCGGGGAAGACGACATCACGCTGGACGCCAACCATCCCTTGGCCGGCAAGGATTTGGCGTTCGAGATCGAAATCCTCAGCGCCGACTGAAGGATTTTTCCGCGGCGGAACCCGCATGCATATGCTGCCGCATGGCGAAACGCGTCCAGTTGCGGCGAAGAACAACCTGTAGCATGAGGCAGGTTTGCAGGCACTGGGACAAAAGCATCGCCAGGAAGACCCCCGATGATGCGCCCCACAGAACATGCCCCAACAACCAGCCCAGCGGAAGACGTACCAGCCAGAATGTGCCGCCGAAGATCATAAGATTGTATCTGGTGGCGCCTGCCCCCACCATGATTCCGCCCATGATGGTGCTGGCTATGGAGAAGGGCGTGGAGATCAGGTTGTAGGTCAGATAGGAGACGATCTGGACCTGCGTTCCGGGATTATGGGAGAGCAGTTGCGCCAGTTCAGGCCGGAATGGCCAGAGCAGGGCGGCAATCAGGCTCATGGCGGCAGTTCCCAGGCATACCATGTTCAGGGAAACCCGTTTGGCTTCATCCGGCCTGCCCGCGCCCAGACAGTTGCCCACCAGCACGGCGAGACTCATGTTGAAAGCCATGCCGGGCAGAAACAACAGGGCTTCCATTCTCAGGCCGGCGGTCAGACCGGCCAGCGCGTTTACGCTGTCCTGCGGAAGAGAAGCCACCAAAACAAAAAGCGCGAGATAGCCGCTTTGCCATACAAGCGACGCCGCTCCTGCCGGCAGAGCCACCTTGAGCAGATAGGGTATGCCGGCCCTGAGCCAGCGTAAATCCGGCACGCACCGGCGTTGCAGATAGCCGGAGCGCAGCAGCAGAAAACAGTTGCAGACGGCGCCCAGACACTGCACGCCTAAGTTTGTCCAGGCAAGGCCCATATAGCCGAAAGAGGGCAGATCAAAACAGCCAAGCCCGAAGCCGAGACAGGCAAAGAAATTGACAACGCAGACCAGTGAGGCCACCCAGAGCGGAGGGATGACCTGCCGCGTGGCGCGAAAGACGACGCCCGTCGCCGCATACAGGTATTGGGCGGGCAGGGCGAGCATGGCGACCCGCCACAATTCGCGGGCAATGGGCAGAATGTCGTCCGGCACCATGAGCAGCGCAAAAATTCCGTCTTCGAGGCAATACCCCGCAAGCGCCACAAAAATTCCCAGCGCCATGCTGCCCATCACCGTCGCGCTCACATATCGATGCGCCCTGAGCAGCTTGCGCGCTCCCAGCGATTGACTGACAGCAGCCGTGGCTCCGCTTGAAACAGCCATGATGAAGACAGACAAAAAAATTCCGATCTGCGTCACCATGCCGAGAGCGGCCTGCACATCGGCGCTTATCCGGCCGGCGACCCACACCATGACGAATCCCATAAAGAACATGAGATACATCATGAGTAACTGAGGCCAGGTCAGCCGCCAGACGGCACGCGGAGATGTGCTCAGATCGGGGTCGTTCATCGTGAAAAATGGGGAGAATCACAGAAAACAGCGCGTCAGGTCATCAAGGGTTTCGCGCCTGCGTATCGGCTGCGCCGTTCCGTCAGCGCGGATGAGCACCTCCGCGGGCAGGCAGCGCTGGTTGTAATTGGAGGCCATCACAAAACCGTAGGCGCCTGCGTCCAGCACGCCCAACACGTCTCCTTCCCGCATAATGGGCAAAAGACGGTTTTTCGCCAGTATGTCGCCGCTCTCGCAGATATTGCCCACAATGATCTGCAGCGCTGTTTCCGGTTCGGCGTTTCCATCTTCGGCGCGGTAAATTTCCACATCGTGAAAAGAGTCGTACATTGCGGGTCTCACAAGTGTGTTGAAACCCAAATCAGTGCCCACGTAGCGTTTGTCCCCGTTGTTTTTGACGGCGTGCACCCTGCCCAGCAAAACACCGCACTCGGCGGCGACGTATCGGCCGGGCTCAATCAGAAAGCGTCCGGCATATCCGGTTTTCGCCGACCAGCCGGTGATGAGCGCGTGCAGACGCGCGCCAAGCTCAGCAAGGTTGAGACGGTTTTCTCCCCCATATTTATGGTACGGAATGCCAAAACCGCCGCCGAAGTCGATGATTTCCAGTTTTTTCAAGGCGTCTCCCGGCAGGCGGCCGGCAAGGTCAAGCAATACGGCGGCGGCGTCCAAATAGCCGTCCGGCGACATAAAAAGAGAGCCGATGTGCTGATTTATACCCGCAAGGGTCAGTTGATATTTGTCGAGCAGGGCGAAAACCTCATCCAATCTGTCGGGCGTAACGCCAAATTTTGTTTCCTTGCCGGCTGTGATCACCTTGGCGTGATGCCCGGCCCCGATGCCGGGGTTAAAACGCACCATGACTTTGCCGCCGTCGTTGAGACGGCCGAATGCGGCCAGTTGCGAAAGGGAGTCCACGCTGACAAGCAGCGCGCGCTTTACGGCATTGCGCAATTCTTCGGCGGAATTGTTGTTGGAAATGTACAGGATTTTTTCCGGCGGAAAACCCGCCAGTGCGTCCAGATGCAGCTCTCCCGGACTCATGGCGTCCACAACAAGCCCCTCGTCCCGGATGATTTTGAGAATTTCCGGATTGGCGTTGGCCTTGACGGAATAATTGACGCCATAACCGGGATGGCTGGAAAGGTTCATCAGATCGCGGCAACGTTCGCGCAGAATGTTTTCATTGTACACATAGAGCGGCGTGCCGTGGGTTTCGGCCAGTTCCAAGGGCGTATGCTTGCCGTAAAAACACAGGCCGTCGGTATAGGCGGAACGAACAGAAGGCATGGGAACTCCTTGCGACGCCGCGCATTAGTTAAACAATGCGCGCTGTTGTGTTTTTTTTCTGGAGTGATCTTCAACTTCCACGCCGGCGGGCGGAGTGAAACTGAAGTCGCTCTCCCTGAATTGTATCCTGGGATTGAAGGAGGTAAAATTCACGTTATTCTTGTTGCCGTAGAAATCGGTAATTTCCGCCCGCCGGATGTAGCCGTCCGCCTTATCGGCCCATATGACGGCTTCCGCCATCTGCATCCCCGGTTCCCGGGGATAAAGCCTGAGTCTGACAAAATTTCCGTCTTCGCCATCCGGCTTGACGTCAAAATCCTTTGTCAGGGCGGCCTGACCTGTGATCACCTGTATGATGCCGCGCGAATCCTGAACCATGGAAAGCGGATAGCGGTATGCCAGCTCTTCGTCAGGCAGATAGTCCCATATTTCCTTGCCGGTGACGACAAGCAGTTTCTGATGGGGTTTTTCCGTTTCCCAGCGGATGAGGAAGGGCTTTTGAAAAAGCAGGGCGCCCCTGCGTTTTTCCACGGCCCCGCTTTCCTTGTGCGTCAATGTTTGCTCAAAACTGGCCGAAAAACCTTTGAGCGCCGCGTATTGCCCCTGCAGCCGCGCTGTCGTTTCCGCCGCGCTCGCGGCGCAGGACATTTC
>JAISXC010000288.1 GCA_031270875.1 Desulfovibrio sp. | reverse complement strand
GGGCATTGCCCACCACGGAAGGGGAGATGTGTTCGTACAGCGCGGAATTGCGGTTGACGGCGCTTACGTGTACGCCGCCCTTGTGGGCGAACGCCGAACGCCCCACAAAAGGCTGGCGGTTGAAAGGAACCATGTTGGCGACTTCCGACACGTAGGCGGAGACTTCGCGCAGCAGGGCCAGCCGGCCCTCGGGCAGGCAGCGGTAGCCGCCGTCCTTTATCTCCAGCACGGGAATGAGCGAGCAGAGGTTGGCATTGCCGCAACGCTCGCCAACCCCGTTGATGGTTCCCTGCACCATGCCGGCCCCGGCCTCCACGGCGGCCAGGGCCGTTGCCACGGCCAGCTCGCAATCGTTGTGGGTGTGTATGCCCAGCGCCGCGTCAGGCAGAATTTCGCGCGCCCGCTCCACCGCCCTGCCTACGTCGCGCGGCAAAGCGCCGCCGTTGGTGTCGCACAGAACAAGGACATCCGCGCCGGCTTCGCGGGCTTTTCCCAGCACGGCCAAGGGAAATTCCGCGTCGTCGGCAAGGCCGTCGAAAAAATGCTCGGCGTCAAAAAAAACCTCACGGCCGGCTTGCTTGAGAAAAGCCACGGAATCATACACTATTTCAAGATAGCGTTCCGGCGTGAGACGCAGCGCCTCACGCACGTGGGCGAGCGAACTTTTGCCGACGATCGCCAGCGTGGGGGCGCCGCTTGCGAGAAGGGCGGCCAGATTTTTGTCGTGGGCGGGCGTTCCGGAAGGATGATGAGTGGAACCGAAAGCCGCGATGCGGGAGGTTCTGAGGGGGCGGGAGGCGATTTCCCTGAAAAAGGCCGTGTCCACGGGGCTTGCGCCAGGCCACCCCCCTTCGATGTAGGCAATCCCCAATTCGTCCAGCTTCAGGGCGATTTTGAGTTTGTCCTCCAGACTGAGGTTGACGTCCTCCGCCTGATTGCCGTCCCTCAACGTTGTGTCGTACACGGTGATGTTTTTCATCAAAACTTCCTTTATGGTCTGAAACCTCTCCCTTCAGGGAGGGGACAATCCACCCGGCTCCCATCCGCCCGGGCGGAGTCATCCGGCGACAGAGCCGGATGTGGATTGAAACATAACCGCTGATTTTTCAGCAAAAACGCCATAAAGGCAAGACATATCCGCGCGGGGTTGCCGCAAAACGGCGCAAAAGCTGTTGACGCGGCGGCGCGCGGCGTTTACAAAAGCGGGTGAAAGCACGAGGAGAATTCATGCCCGCACAGCAGGAAGCCTTTCAAAAGGCGGTCGAGCAGGTTCTGGAAGCCGTCATGTTCGAAAACTGGCTGCGCTTCTATTTCATTTCGGAAAAAACCGGCGATGCGCCCGCGCGGGACGACGGGGCGCCGCTGTTTGTCGCCGTGCCGGACAAGGGCATGGAGCGCATCAGACAGGATTATGCCCACCTGCTGCCCATGGCTGAGGCCGTGAACGGCCGGGAAGCGGATTTTGAAACTTCCCGCCGGGCCGTCTGCGCCTTTGTGCTGGAGCATCTTGACGGCAAAACCATGCCCAGGGACATGGCGGGCGTTGTTCTGGAAAGCGCGACCTTTCAGGCCCAGCTTCAACTTTTCAATGCATGGGTGCAATCGCACGAAAAGCAGCTGGACGAGGGATTTCTGGATTTCGCCGCCTGGCGCTCCCTTTTCGCCGGTTGGCGGCAAAGCTCCGAAGTGCGGAATCTGGCGGAAAAGCTGCTCGTCTCCGGCGGGATGAGCTGCCGGGCGGGGAAAACCATTCAATAACGCGGGCGCTGGTTCACGTCATTGGAAAAAGTATGCCATAAAATCATTCTATTGTTAATACCATCTCAATGTTGAGTCGCTTCAGCCGCCGGGGTCGGAGTTGTTCATTGGTATCCGGCATTCTGGCTCGTCAGGATGCCCCCCCCAAGCCCGCCCAGAACGGCGCCCGCCACAATGCTGGTGGTTGCCGCCCCGCCGGCGATCATGGCCATGCCGGCCCCGCCCGCCGCTCCGATCACGGCGCCGCTCACAATGGCCTGCTGCGTCCTGCTCATGTTGGTGCAGCCCATGCCGGCCGAAAGCACAGCAAGCAGCAGGACCGCCGTCAGAAACCGTTTCATGCTCTCTCCTTTTCTTCCCTTGTCAACTTATCGGCCTTTCTGGTAAAAAGATAAGCGTTCGGGATAACTATTTGACATGGGCTCCCGACTCTCTGCCAGCGCTTCAAGGTTGAACCATGAACCGGAATCCCGTGACAGCCGATGCAATGACCGTGCCGGAACACTCCGCGGCCTTCATGCGGGCCGTGTCCGGAGGCCGGCCCGAAGTCCGGGACGGCTTTCTTTTTTTCGCGGCCCAGGACTGGCTCATAGCCATAGGGTATCCTCTGGCTTCGGGGCGGTTGGCCGGGGATTCCGGCGATGAGGCCTTTGAGATCGCCCCGGCCGGGGCGTTTGAACAAGTCCTTGAAAGCGCGCTGCGGGAATACGGGGCCAGCGACTGCTGGGCCGTCGCCCCGCGCCTGCCGGCATCTCTTGCCCCGTACCGCACCGAAAGCGACGCCTACTACCTTCTGGACGCGGACAGCCCCGTTCCCGG
>JAISXC010000198.1 GCA_031270875.1 Desulfovibrio sp. | reverse complement strand
CGGCCCTTGACCTCGTGGCCTTGGGAACCATTGCCGACGTCATGCACCTTGTCGGGGAAAACCGCATTCTGGTGCGGGCCGGCCTTCATGCCCTGGCTCTGGCGGCGCGCCCCGGCGTGGCCGCCCTCAAGGCGGTCGGCGAATCGGACAGCGCCGCCTACCTGACCAGCGGCCAGGTCGGCTTCCGCCTTACGCCGCGCATCAACGCAGCAGGGCGCATGGGCAGCGCCATCCTTGCCCTCCGGCTCCTGCGCGAGCGCGATCATGCGGCTGCCCGGATTCTGGCTCTGGAACTTGACTCCCTTAACAAGCGGCGCAAGGCCGAGGAAGACATTATTGCCGCTGAAGCCCGCAGCCAGGCCATTGCCCTGCTGCGCGAGAGAGAACGCGCCTCCCTTGTGCTCCACGGCCGGAACTGGAACAGCGGAATCGTGGGCATCGTCGCTTCGCGCATCGTGGAGGAGTTCAACCGTCCCACTATCATTTTTTGTGATGAGCGGGATTCTCTCAAGGGTTCCGGCCGCTCCGTGCGGGATTTTGATCTGTACGCCGCCCTGTCCGGCCTTACCTGCCCCCTCAGAGGATTCGGCGGTCACCGCATGGCCGCCGGCGTGCGCCTCGCGCCCGAGCGTTTCGCGGAATTTCGCGAATGCTTTGAAGCCCGCGCCGCAGAAATTCTGGGAACAAACCCCGGTCCGCCCCCCCTACTTCTGGAATGCGAACTCCCCCTGAACAGAGCCACGGATCACTGTTTTCTGAAAGAGCTTGAGCTCATGCAGCCTTTTGGGCCGGGCAACGGCGAACCGGTGTTCGCTTCGCCGCCGCTTCTTGTGAAGGCGCGCGATTTTCTGGGCAATGGCCGCGAGCATGTGCAACTCAGGGTGCAGGATGAAACCGGCGTGACAATTGCGGCAAAAGCCTGGCGTATGGCCGAATCCGTGCCGAAATCTCTTGTGGGGCAGAAAATCCGGCTGGCCTACACCGCAAGGCTGGACAGATTCAACGGCATGTCCTCGGTGGAGTTGCTCGTCAAGGACTGGTCGCCGGCGTGATTTTCTTGTAACAGCGCGAGGGCGCGAATGATAAGCCCGGAAGCCATGGCCGGTTTTTTCGTGACGTCGCTTTTGCTCGGTGCCGCTCCGGGGCCGGACAACATCTTTGTATTGACCCAGTCCGCCCTGTACGGCGCCGGAGCGGGAATCGCCACCACGCTGGGGCTCGTGAGCGGCCTGTGCGTACATACCGCAGCCGTGGCTCTGGGCGTGGCGGCGCTTCTGCAAAGCTCGTCTGCGGCCTTCGCGGTTCTCAAGATCATCGGCGCGCTCTATCTGCTCCGGCTGGCCTGGCTCTGTTTCCGTTCCGGGGCGGCCAGGACGGACGTGCCGGAAACATCGCGCTTTCCGGGCTATGCGGCCCTGTATCGGCGCGGCATCATAATGAATGTCACAAATCCCAAGGTTTCCCTCTTTTTTCTGGCCGTTCTGCCTCAATTCTGCGCTGTGGAGCGCGGCGACGTATTCTTGCAGACACTTTGTCTGGGCGGGCTTTTCATCTGCGCGACAGTACTTGTTTTTTTCAGCGTATCCGCGCTGGGGGGACGCCTGGCCGTCTGGTTCAACCGTTCACCGCGCGGTCAAATGTTGATGCACCGTCTTGCGGGATCAATTTTCATCGCCCTTGCGGCCACGCTTTTTCTGTCCGCCTAGGTGTTTAGTCCCAAGGTGAACTAGGGTCTGTTAACAGTACCTAGTGTACCCAGAGCAACTCCGCGTACTTGGGCAATTCCCAAAGGCCGTCTTCCACCAGACGCTCCAGAATATCGGCATGCCCGCGGCATTCTTCCATGGCGGGAAGAATCGCATCGCGGCCGGCCTTGGCCTGCTCCAGCGCCTCTTCGGTATTTTCGGCCTGCCGGACAGCTTTTTCCAGTTTTTCCGCACCGCTCCGCAAGGCGGTAATGTGCGAGCGCAGCAAAGTAAAGCCGTCTTCCTCGCTTTTTGCGCCCTTGTCCCCCACAATCGCCCGGGCCTTGATAACCGCGTCGGCGGCTTTTGTCTGGGCTTGCAGACATTGCGGCAGGACCTGCGCGCGTAGGATATCCGACAGAACATGGCCTTCAATCCGCAGGGTCTTGGCGTAGTGTTCCAGCAGAATTTCCTGGCGGGCCAATATTTCGCGCTCGGAAAGGATGCCGTGACGCAGGAAGACGTTCATCACCTCAGGGTCGCTGTAGCGTTCCAGCGCGGCAACGCTGTTGGTCAGGTTCGGCAGCTTGCGGCGGGCGGCTTCCTTGGTCCAGGATTCCGTATAGTTGTTGCCGTTGAATACCACGGGCATGTGTTCCTTGAAGAGTTTGGGCAGAAGCTCCTGCAAGGCCTCATTGAGCTCTTTGCCGGCGGAAAGGCTGGCTTCCAGCATGGTGGCGATGTCGTCCAGGGCGCAGGCCATGGCCGCGTTGAGCGCGATGTTCACCGGCGCGATGGACTGCGAGGAACCCACAGCCCGAAATTCAAACTTGTTGCCGGTAAAGGCGAAGGGGCTGGTGCGGTTGCGGTCGGAAAGATCCACCGGCAAGGGCGGAAGCGTGGAGACGCCCACTTCCATAAAGCCGGACTTGGCGCTTTTGGAGCTTTTCGCGTCGCCGCTGCTGGTCATGTTTTCCAGAACCTCCGTCAGCTGCTCGCCCAGATATACGGAGATGATGGCCGGCGGGGCTTCGTTGGCGCCGAGGCGATGATCATTGCCCGCTCCCACGGTGCCGAGGCGCAGGGCAATACTGTGCTTATGCACGCCGCGCAGGATGGCGGCCAGAAAGACCAAAAATTGCGCGTTGTCGTGCGGCGTGCTGCCGGGATTGAGCAGGTTTACCCCGTCGGAATCGCAGAGGGACCAGTTGTTGTGTTTGCCGCTGCCGTTGACGCCGGCAAAGGGTTTTTCGTGCAGCAGGCAGACAAAACCATGCCGCCCGGCCAGATGCCGCATCAGATTCATGGTCAGCATGTTGTG
>JAISXC010000191.1 GCA_031270875.1 Desulfovibrio sp. | reverse complement strand
CGAAAGCCGTTATTTCCATCGGCGCGTGCAATCTTTCCGGCGGCGTTTTCAAGGGCAGCTATAATATCCTGAACGGGGCGCACAACGTCATTCCGGTGGATGTTTTTGTGCCGGGCTGTCCTCCCAAGCCCGAGGCCATCATTGACGGCGTTGTGACGGCGCTGGCCGTGCTCAAGGCGAAAATGGGCATGGGCCCCGCGCCGGAACCGGCGCTGATGCCCGGCGACGAGGATGCGGCGGGCACGGCGGCGGCCCTTGGCGAAAGCGGGGCCTAACAACTGAAAAACGCGGGCTGATCCCGGCAAAAAGGATGAAACCATGTTTTTTGAAGCTGTGTCCGTTACCCCTGAAACGCTGCTCGGCGAGGTGCGGCGTCTGGCTGAGGCGAAATACCGCCTTGTGACCATATCGCAGACCGTGCTGGATGAACGCACCCTTCGCCTGTATTACCATTTTGACGAGAATCTGACCCTGACAGACCTGCGGCACGCCTGCGATCTCTTTCCCCAGCCCCGCATGACGCATCTGCGCATGGAGGTGGACAAAGACCGGCCCATCCCCAGCATCAGTTCCGTCTATTTCTGCGCGCTGTTGATTGAAAACGAAACGCAGGATCAGTTCGGCGTGCGTTTTGAGGGGTTGCCGCTGGACTACCAGGGCGCCATGTATCTGGAGGGAGAGGTCGCCCGGGGACCGTATTTCACCATGACGACTGTCAAGCGGGCTGACGTGCCCCTGAAAGGCTCCAAAGGAGGACAGCAATGAACCGCACCACCGTCATCCCCTTTGGCCCCCAGCATCCGGTGCTGCCGGAGCCGCTGCACATCAAGTTCGTGGTGGAGGATGAGAATGTGGTGCAGGCTGTGCCCCAACTCGGCTTTGTGCACCGCGGCCTGGAAAGTCTTGTCCGCGCCAAGGATTTCAACCAGATGGTCTTTGTGGTGGAACGCATCTGCGGCATCTGTTCCTGTATTCACGCCAACTGTTACTGCAACGCCATTGAAGACATGCTGGGCGTCACGGCCCCGCCGCGCGCCCAATTTTTGCGCGTGATCTGGTCTGAGCTGCACCGTATCCATTCCCACCTGCTCTGGCTCGGCCTGTTCGCGGACGCCTTCGGTTTTGAAAGCGTCTTTCACCAGTTCTGGCGCATTCGAGAGCATGTTATGGATATCTGCGAAGCCACAGCCGGCAACCGCGTCATCCTCTCCATCAATGTCGTGGGCGGCGTGCGCCGTGACCTGATTCCCGACCAGATACGCTGGATGCTGAGCCAACTGAACGAAATAGAAAAGGGCATGCACGAACTGACAAAAACCATGCTGAATGACTATACCGTGCAGGAGAGGACGCGCGACATAGGCGTTTTGACCAAGGACGACGCCCGTCTTTTGGGCGCTGTCGGCCCCACCCTGCGCGGCAGCGGATGGGAGTGCGATGAACGCATGCACGGCTACGCCGCCTATAAGGATCTCAATTTTGTGCCTGTTGTGGAGCAGGACGGCGACTGCTACGCCCGGTCCAAAGTACGCTTTTACGAAACCCTGCACTCTGTCGCCCTTGTCCGCGAAGCCTTGAACCGTCTCCCAGAGTCTGAACTGACGGTCAAGCTGCCGGGCACCCCTGACGGAGAATCCGTTTTCCGCGTGGAACAGCCCCGCGGCGAACTGTTTTATTATGTCCGCGGCAACGGCACCAAGATGCTGGAGCGCATGCGTGTACGCACGCCCACCTTTGCCAATATCCCCCCTCTGCTCCACATGCTGCCCGGCTGCAAGCTCCCTGACGTTCCCGTGATTGTGCTGAGCATTGACCCGTGCATTTCCTGTACTGAGAGGTAGACGTTATGTATATGCTCAAAAACGTGCTTCGCAATTTGTCCAACAGGCCGGCCACGCGCCTTTATCCGTTTGAGGACCGCGCGCCGTTTCCGGCGTACCGGGGGCGCATACACAACGCGGTGGAAGAATGCATCTTCTGCTCGTCATGCGCCCGCCTCTGCCCCACCGGCGCTATCGCGGTGGATTCCAAAGCCGGACGCTGGGAGTATGATCCTTTCCTCTGCGTGTACTGTTCGGTTTGCGTGGAAAAATGCCCGACAAAATGTCTGAAACAGGAATGCACGCACCGCACGGCCTCGGTCAGTAAATTTCTGGTGTCAAGAACCGGCACCCCGCGCGTCAAAAAGGCCAAGGCGGAAGCCAGGGAGCAAAAAGCCGCCGCATCGGAACTCACGGAAAAGTCGCCTGAACCTGATGGAGACGCCGCCTAACCCGCATATGGCATGAGCGGCCTTGAAATGAAACTTTCCAGACCGCTTTTTCGAATTTTTGAGCACGCGGTCCTGTTTCCGTAGCGAATCCGCGCCCTGCTGTCTCCAAGGCTTGCGCGGCTTTCGGGCATGATCCTCCGCTTCCTGGGTTTTATCATTCGCCATGGCCGCCCGTACGCATTGTTCGCGCGTGGCCATTATTCAATAACCTCCATGACGCAGCCCATGATATTATATCCGGCGTTTTCAATGTTCTTCCGCATTGTTTCGGCGTCCTGCGCCTCCATCAGCGCCAGTCCCTCCTCACGCGGCGCGGCTCCATCCTTGATGAAGGACATGGCTTCGCTTTCTTCGGGAGTCGTTTTGCCGGTTTCGTCATAGCCTATTTCTTCAAGAACAGTGCGCTGTTCCTGAGTGCGCTCAGGAGCGGGCATAAACGATTCCGGCGCTTCCATGGTGAAATTAGGTTCTCTTGTTTGCCTGTTGACAATCTCGCCTTCCCGGCTTATTATTGTTTCACCCTGAAGGCTCGCGGGATCGCCCAAAGTTAAAGCCCCCGGCAGTATCCGTGGAAACGGCTGCAACCCGTGGAAGCGTGGACCCTTCAGGAACATTTTGAGACCCCTTTCTCTTGGAAAGGGGTCTTTCCTTTCAGGGATCAACAAGGTGCGCCGTTGCCAGCATTCCGCCGTCCTTTGTGTTTGTTTCCCCTATGACAAGCTGTCTGCCGTCATTTCTCTCAACCACCCATGTGCGTCCGGCACCATGGGACAAATCGGGCTCATATTCCCGCATAACACGGGAGATTGACATGATGTCGGCGCGCGTCACGTCTGGATGGTCAATCTGTACTTTGGTGATGCCATATCCCGCACGTGAACCTGTTTGGCGCTCAACGGCGCGCCCGGTGGCCCGTATCTTTCCATCCACTTCCGCCATCGGCCCGCGCTGCACACCCATTGAGCCCTGCCCAAGCGGTTCAAGCAAAACCAGCACTTCCCCCGGCTCCCCGGCGGGAGAATGGGCATCAATTTCCGCCCTTACGCTGTCCCACGCCCTGCCCAGGGCGGCTGATTCGTGAAAAACCTGCCCCACGCCCACGGCCCTGCCGTCCACAACATCGCTTATTGACGCCTCAAAGGCGTTCAGCAGCGTTTGCCGGTCTTCCCCGTGAATGTTCCGACGCGCGTATTCGTTGGGTGAAAGGAAATCATCCGGCACAACGTCAAAATCCGGCAGCGCCGGGATATGGATTTGTTTTTCCGTAGCGGCGAGGAAACTGTCCGGCACGGCGTCAAATGGCGGCAGGTTCGCGCGCCGTTGCACCTCAAGTTCGGCAAGTCTGGTCTCTTCCCTCATTGCGGCACGTCCGCCGAAATAGCCGCCTCCCCCGCCCAATAGGCCGCCCAGGGCCGCGCCGAAGGCCATGTCAAGGGCGAAATCCGCAAAATCAATATCCATGAAGCCCTTGAGCGCCTGAATACCCTCTCGTGGGGACAAGCCTCCTTTGACGCCGCTTCCCGCCGCATGGCCCCACTTCTCCTGCCGGATCCCGACCCGGATTCCCCGCTGATGCGAGAGGAAATCTTCGGCCCGCTCCTGCCCGTGCTCGGCTTCTCCACTTTTGAGGAAGCCTTGGCCTTCATTCAGGACCGGGATACGCCTCTGTCTTGTTATATCTTCACCCGCTCCCGGCAAACCGCCCGCGCTCTGTTGCACCGCCTGCCGTTCGGCGGTGGCTGCGTCAACGACGTGCTGGTGCATGCCGGTTCACATGCACTGCCTTTCGGAGGGCTGGGAGCGAGCGGCATGGGCCGCTATCACGGCAGGGCCGGATTTGACCTGTTCAGCAATCCCAAGAGCGTCATTCACGGCAGTCCCCTGCTGGATCTCCTTTGCGTTATCCGCCTTACGGTAATTGGGCTCTCTCCTTACGGAGGGACGCTTATGCGGACTATCATTGAGCAGCGGCAACGGATTATTACTTACATGCTTCAAGGCTTACGGGTCAAAAGCGGTCGCCAAGCAACTTTCCCTTCAAGAATCCACCATACATCGTTATCTGTTGGTACTCAGGAAAATGTATGGCGCGCGTAATACGCTTGAACTTTTGCGTATGCTCAATACTGAACTGTACGACGAGGCTGGTATGCTCCGCCTGACACCTCGCGGAAAAGAGGTTTTTCTTCTGGCTCTTGAAGGATTAAACATCAATCAAATCGCAGAACGCATGGGAATCAGCTACAGCGGTGTCCTCAGACACAGGAGCATTTTAACTTCCATTTTATATAAAAAAAGTTTAGACTTGAGTCATGAAAACAGCATCTACAGAAACTCGGGATCTTGTCGTAAAGGCATACACTTCAGGCATTGCTACAAGAAAACAACTTGCTGAAATTTTTGGATATCATATCCAGAGTATCGGCAATTGGATTCGTCAGTATGAGCGTGAAGGACGAATTACCCCTCACGCAAAAGGACATAGAAAGTCCGTTTTTACTGACGAAGAAAAGAGACAACTCGCTGAATTATTTAAAAATAATACAGATATCACTTTGAGAGAACTCAGGGAATTATTTGACAAAAGCTGTTCGTTGGTTGCGATTCATAAAACTGTCGTCAAGTTGGGGTTGGTCTTTAAAAAAAACTCTACGCGCAAGCGAACTGGAGCGCGAAGATATAATCCAAAAGCTGAATAAACCGCTGCTTCAGCACTTCCCTAGAAATGAAACAATCAGGTGGAACTGTCGCGCAAATCATAGGGCACAATCCTAAAATGCTGCTTGACCATTATCAGCATGTGGCAGATATACAGAAGCGCGCCGCTGTGGAAAAATTGCCGGATATTCCGATGGTGAAATTACGGCAGAAAATTACGGCAAAAGATACGTCGGAGAAATCTCTTACGCGCCCATAGCTCAGATGGACAGAGCAGGAGCCTTCTAAGCTCTTTGTCGGGGGTTCGATTCCCTCTGGGCGCGCCAAATAAAAGAGGCCATTACTCCATATTTCTTCGCGCTATTTCATGAAAATAGTGGGATGCAGAGACGGAAGAAAGCTTTGAAAGTCTTGTGAATGAACGAGAGGCCGCGAAATTTTTGGGCTTGGCGGTGAAAACCCTACAGGACTGGCGTTACCAGATGACCGGCCCCGTGTATCTGAAGCTTAACGGTGGAAGATCGGTTCGGTATTCGCTGGATGACCTGCGGAGATTCATGGATTCCTGCAAGGTACAACCTCGTTCATAAGACACATTTGTCGACCGCTCCTTGTGGGCGGTCGTATTTTTTTGCTGATTCAAGGAAATTTTACTACAAAATCAAAATGTTTTGTGAGAATGTTTTGACGTGCCCGGATTCTGAATCTGCATGTCAGAATCCTTCGTTTTTTACGTTCGCAAGCCAGCCGGCAAAGGCCGCTTCGGCGCGGGTGGCGTAAAGGGCCTTGCGGTCCTTTTTGCCGGCCTTTTCCCCAAGTTCGGGCATCAGGCCGAAATGCGCGTTGGAGGGCTGAAAGCGCCTGACGGGCTTCCGCAAATGTCCGAGCAGCGCGCCCAGAGCGCTTTCCGGCGGAGGCGGAGCAAGCTCGCGCCCCCGGGCGCGGGCCGCGAGCAGAAGCCCCAGCCACAGGCCGCAGGCCGCCGATTCCACGTAGCCTTCCACGCCGGCAATCTGTCCGGCCAGAAAAACGCGCGGCCGCGTTTTCAGGGACAGATCCGCCGCCAAGACCGCGGGCGCATTGACGTATGTGTTGCGGTGCATACTGCCGAAACGGACAAATTCCACATTTTCCATGCCCGGCACAAGACGGAACACCCTGATCTGCTCGGACTGGAGAAGGCGCGTCTGGCAGCCCACCAGATTGCATGTTTCCATATTGCCGTTTTCCGCGCGCAGTTGCAGCACCGCCCACGGGCGGCGGCCGGTGCGCGGATCCACAAAGCCCACGGGTTTGAGCGGGCCGAAAGTCAGGGTGCGCGGACCGCGGTCGGCCAGAGTTTCCAGCGGCATGCATCCCTCAAAATGTCTCGCCCGCTCAAAGTCGCGTGTTTCCGCGCGACGGGCGGTGGAGAGCGCCGCATAAAAACGTTCGTATTCCTCACGGCTCATGGGGCAGTTCAGGTAATCACCCTCGCCGGCGGGCGCGTTCTTTTCCGCATCATAGCGTGAAGCTCTGAAGACGATGCCCATGTTCAGGGAATGGGTCCAGACAATGGGCGCGATGGCGTCGTAAAAATAGCAGTGTTCCGCGCCGGCGGCCAGCGCGAGGGAATCGCCCAGACCGCCTGAGGCCAGGGGGCCGGCGGCGATGACTGCCGTGCCGGCTCCGACAAGAACAGGATCATCCAGAGAAGAGACGCAGCGCTCCACAAGGCGTATGCGGGGGTGACCCGCAACCTGCGCGGTGACGGCGGCGGAAAAAATTTCCCTGTCAACGGCGAGAGACTTGCCCGCCGGCACGCGGTGCGCGTCCGCCGTCCGCATGAAGGAGCTTCCCAGAACGCGCATTTCCGCCTTGAGCAGACCGACGCCGGAGGTGCGCTCGTCGGAGCGCAGGGAATTGGAACAGACCAGTTCGGAGAGAGAGGGGCTGGCGTGCGCCGTGGAGAACATGCCCGGTTTCTGTTCGTACAGGGTGACGTCAAGAGCGGCATGGGCCAGCGTGAGGGCGCATTCGCATCCGGCGAGCCCGGCGCCCACAATGGCTATATCCGGCTGAGGCATTGGGAAATGACGCGAAAGAGTTACAAGTGGAACCGCAGCCCGGCATATCCCACAGTGCGCGTCGTGTCGCCGGAAGCGCCGGCCGAGGTATCGTGCATGACCAGCCTGGCTGAAGGGACGCCAAGCGCCTTCGCGGCGAACAGAGCGACGGCGAGAGGAGCCGCCCCGCACATGGTGATGCCGCGTTCCGCCACAACGGCGAGCAGTCCTTCCGGGTCGCAGGAAAGAGCCTCCTCCAGCGCCATATCGTCTTTTTTCAGGGTGGTCTGTTCGTTTTCATAGTGGTTCATGTCTGAACTCACCAGAACGCAGACATCAGACGGATTGTCCCGATACAGGTCGGCGAGCGCGGCCGCAAGCCCAAGTCCGGCGGCGCGCAGGGCTTTCGGCTCCCGCGTTCCCACGCACACGGGGACGATTCGGACCTGATTCCGGGTGAGAATCTGCAAAAAAGGCAACAGCACTTCAATGGAATGCTCCCGCAAATGGCAGCGCGTGTCCGGCGCATAGACTCC
>JAISXC010000118.1 GCA_031270875.1 Desulfovibrio sp. | reverse complement strand
CGGCCGGACATGGCCCTTGGCACGGACATCATTGTGGGTTTTCCCGGCGAAAGCGAAAAAGATTTTGAAGACACGCTCACTATGATGGAAGCCTGCGAATTTGTCTCAAGCTTTTCCTTCTGTTATTCAGACCGCCCCGGAACGCGCGCCGCCCATTTCCCGGACAAGGTGGAGCCGGCGGTCAGCCGTGAGCGCCTGGCGCGTCTGCAGGCCCTGCAGGAAACGCTGACGCGCCGCCTGCTTGAAAAACGGGTGGGGCGGGAAACGGAAATTTTGCTTGAAGGCCGCAGCCGCCGTCAGGAAGCCGGAAAAACAAGCTGGCAGGGGCGCGACCCCTACGGCGTTCCGGTACATCTTGTTTTACCCGGCAATACGGATTACACGGGAAAAATGGCTCCCGTGATCATTACGCAGTCCAAAAAACACACGCTCATGGCGCAACAGGCGGGCGGGTTATGGTAGAAATGCGTGTGCTCGGCCTGACGCTTGACGAGAAGAGCAACACCTGACATAGCGCGGCGGGCGGGCGCGCAGAAAGAAGTGGACGCCCTGCGCAACCTCCTGTTGCGTGAAGGCGGTTTGCCCGGGGATGACGACCCTGACAGGGACGCGAGGTTCAAGGAGCTTCTGCATGCGCTGGAACCTGTTTCCAGGCTGAAAATGTAGAAGCTCCCGCATTGAACACAGGGCGGGGAATTTCGGGAACGGCTTTCAGGCGGCCCCGCGTTTCCTGCGCCGCCACTGGCTTGCCGCGACAATGCTCAAAAGCAGCAGGCCCGGCAAGGCGAACATATCCTTGTCCGGTCTGACCGTGGGCACCTGAATGCCCAGCACTCTGGTGGGATCATCCATGGTAATGCCCAGCTTTTCCGTCCGGCTGTTCACCAGAACGTCGTCCACCATGAGATTCTCCCCTTCCCATGCAAGAACAAGACCGCAGCTTTCCAGGCGTTCCTTTGCCGTTTCGCCGCTGACGGGCAGTACCAGCACCTGTCTCATTTCCCGGCCGTCCCCGAACGCGGTGGACACATGCAGCCGCATGTTCCCGCCCGGCTTGAGGGCAGCCACGGTTTCATCAACCATGCCCGGAGGGAGGGTGTCGTACGGCCGGTAAAAATGGTCCTGCAGAATGTCCGGCCTGAAAAGACAGATCATGGCCAGCAGAAGCAGGGCGCATTCCCAGGCGCGGGTACGGACGAACATGTAGCGTTGCGTGGCGCAGCAAAAGCAGAGGCAGGCGAGGGAGGCCGTAAACAGTATCCACGCAAGATGGCCGGCGCTCCGGATGTTCAGCAGCAGTATCTCCGGATTGTACAGAAAAACAAAAGGCAGTATGGCGGTGCGCAGCTCATAGTAAAAGCCCTGCACCCCCGTCCTGAACGGGTCGCCTCCGGAGATGCCCGATGCTGCAAAAGCCGCCAGAGCGACAGGCGGGGTGGAATCCGCCATTACCCCGAAGTACAGGCAGAAAAGATGCACGCTGAACAGGGGGACGGCCAGGCCGTGGGCCGCCGAGAGGTTGTAAATCACCGGAGCGAGAAGCGTGGAGACAATAATGTAGTTGGCCGTCGTGGGCAGGCCCATGCCCAGAATGACGGCCAGCACCGCGGTGAGAAGCAGCACCAGCGACAGATTGCCCATGGAGAGCGTTTCCACAAGGCTTGCCAGCACCTGTCCGATGCCCGTCAGGCTCACCGTGCCCACCACTATGCCTGCACTGGCCGTCGCCAGGGCGATGCCCACCATATTTTTGCCGCCCGCGGCAAGCGAGCCCATCAGACGGCTCAGGCAAAAGCGCAGCGCGGGCCATACGGGTTCCTTGCGCAGAAAGGCGACGAGAGGTTTTTGGGTGAGCATGATGAAGGCCATTGTCGTGCAGGCGTAAAAAGCCGCCAGACCCGGCGACATGGCGAGTTCCATAAGGCACCAGACCAGCACGCAGATGGGCAGAAGAAAATGCAGTCCGGCAAACAGCACGGGAGTTGCCGGCGGCAGACGCATCAGGGCTTCGCTGTCGCCCTCGCGCAGCTCGGGGAAGCGCAGGGAAATCGCCACCATGCCCACATAGGCCGCGAGGAGAAGAAAGGCGAAGACGAATTTGGCCTGTGCCCCGAAAAGCGCCGGAATCCAGAGGAGCGCATAATGGATGAGGCCCGTGACAATGAGGATGCCTGATACCCCGAGGCCGGCGCCGATGAGCCTGCTTCTGAGCGAGCTGGTGCGCGGCAGCCCCTTCATGCCCATTTTGCATGACTCCAGGTGCACGATCAGCAGCAGGGAGGAGTAGGTCAGTATGGCCGGCGGGAAGGCGTGCTTGATGATTTCGGCGTAGGGCATGTTGATGTATTCCGCCATCAGGAAGGCGGCCGCCCCCATGACCGGCGGCATTATCTGCCCGTTGGAGCCGGCGGCCACCTCGATGGCTCCCGCCTTTTCGGCGGAGAAGCCCATTTTTTTCATGAGCATGATGGTGACCGGGCCGCAGGTAAGCACATTGGCAATGGACGAGCCGGATATGAGGCCGTGCAGGCCGGAGGCCACAACCGCCGCCTTGGCTGGCCCGCCGCGCAGGTGCCCGAGCAGGGCAAAGGAAAGGGTGGTGAGATAATGGCCGGCTCCCGCGTGTTCCAGCATGGCCCCGAACAGCACGAAAAGAAAGACGAAGTTTGTTGAAACGCCCAGAGGAACGCCGAATACTCCTTCCTGCGTCAGCCAGAATTGCGAGGCCGCGCGGGAGAGGCTCGCCCCCCTGTGGGCGATGAGATCCGGAGCATACGGTCCCAGAAACACATAGGCCAGAAAGATGCCGGCCACGATGGTCATGGGCATGCCCATGACCCGCCGTGTGGCCTCCAGCAGCAAAACAACCCCGATGCAGGCGACGGCAATGTCTTCCCGCAAGGGGATGCCGGGTCTGCCGGCCAGTTCCCGCTGAAAGATGAAAAGATAGCAGGCGCACAAGGCGGCCAGAAGGGCAAAAATCCAGTCGTGAAGGGGGATGCGGTCGTCAGGGCTGGTTTTCAGGGCGGGAAATCCCAAATAGGCGATAAAAATGCCGAAGGCGAGATGCAGCGAGCGCGCCGCGGTGTCATTGAATACCCCGAAACCCAGAACATAGGGCAGGGGAGACGTTACCCAGATTTGAAAAAGCGACCAGAGCATGGGCGCAAGCAAAAGGACAACGCGAGGCAATCCCCCCGGTTTGCGCCGTCCTGTCTCGTTTTCCAGCAAAGCCGCCAGAAACCTGGACTGCCCGGAAACATCCCCTTGATGTGAGTTGCATCTGGCCAAAGTCATTCCTGATAATTATCTGCTAATGCTGTATTCTCGCGCCGCCCGCGCGGCGGAGAATACAGGGCCGGGCGGATGCGTTTCCGCAATCGCTGTTTACTTTATCAAGCCGGCTTCCTTGAAGTATTTGAGGGCGCCGGGGTGGAAGGGCACGGAATTGCCTTCCAGCATGTTTTGCGGCGTCAGTTGCGCCAGGGCGGGATGGAGCTGTTTGAATTCCTCCAGATTGGAGAATACGGCTTTGGTCACGGCGTAGGCGACGGCTTCCGGCAGATCCGCGTTGGTAATCAGGGTGGCGCGCGGGCCGAAGGTCTTTACGGGCTCGGTCATGCCTTTGTACAGGCCGGCGGGGATGGAGGCTTCGGGATAAAAGGGACATTTTTTCATAAGGGCCGTCACTTCGGGGCCGGTAACTGGAACAATATGGGATTCGCAGGTCGTGGTGGCTTCCTTGATGGAGCCGTTGGGATGCCCGACAACGTAGACATAGGCGTCAATCTTGTTGTCGCAGAGCGCGCCGGCCATTTCCGCCGGCTTCAGATCCGTGGCGAGGCTGAAGACCTGCGGCGTCCATTGGTATTCCCTCATAAGCAGCTCAAGGGTATTGCGGTTGCCTGAGCCGGGATCCCCCAGGTTCATGCGCTTGCCTTTCAGGTCTTCGAATTTTTTGATATTGGCGTCATCGCGCGCCACAAGGGTGAAGGCTTCCGATTGCAGGGAAAAGAGGGCGCGCAGCTTTTTGTCCGGCCCGGCCTTGACGAACCGCTCCACTTCTTTCCCGTTGGCGGCGTAGTATTGCACGTCGGACTGCACTATGCCCATGGAAAGATCGCCGGAGCGGACAGCGTTGACGTTGAAAACGGAAGCGCCGGTGGATTCCACCGTGCAGCGCACCTGGTGGGTCTTGCGGTCCTTGTTGACAAGGCGGCAGATAGCCCCGCCCACGGGATAATACACGCCGGTGATGCCGCCCGTGCCTATGGTCACGAACGTGTCCGCCGCGGCGGCCGGTCCGCTGAAGCAAAACGGCAAGGCCAGGGCGACGGCGGCGCAGATTTTCAAAACGGATGTCGTCTTCATGGTTCCCCCTTGAGTCGGTGTTCGGAAAAATCTTGGCATTCTCCATGAAAATGCCTATACTTTATCTCTCATACTTCATTATTCCGCGATTAACAAGCCTTCGGGACTGCAAAATGAGAGTTGTTTCACAAGGAAAGACATGAGTCAGAGAATCCGCCGTTGCGGTCGCGTGGCCATTCTGGGACCGCCCAATGCCGGCAAGTCAACCCTGCTGAACTCCCTTCTGGGGCAAAAAGTGGCCATTGTCACGCCGAGAGCCCAGACGACGCGAAATCAGATCACAGGCATCCTCACCAATCCTTCCGCCCAGATTATTTTTATGGATACGCCCGGGCTGACGCAGGTGCGCGGCCGTCTTTCCAAAACGATGGCGCAGGCCATATGGCAGAGCCTTGCGCAGGCGGACGTGATTTTGCCCGTGCTGGACGCGCACCTGTATGTCCGCCGTCCGGAGTTTCTTGAGCGCGACCTCGCGCCTGTGGCGGGGGCTTTGGCCAACGACGGCCGCCCTGTCATTGCCGTTGCCAACAAAATAGACCTGTTCGCAAAAAGCCGCATGTTGCCCCTGCTCACGCGCCTGCAGGAAATCTGGCCCGGAGCGGAAATTTTTCCCGTTTCGGCCTTGAAGAAAGACGGCCTGACCGGGCTTGTCCGCCTTGTTGAAAGCCGTCTGCCCGAAGGGGACGCGCAGTACCCCGAAGATCAGCTTTCCACGGCGCCCCTGCGTTTTATGGTGGCCGAGATTGTGCGGGAAAAACTTTTTTTGCGCCTGCGCGAGGAAGTCCCGTATGGCGTCGCCGTTGAGGTGGAACGCTGGGAGGAAGATTCTGAGCGGGGGCAGACGGTCATTCACGCGGTCATATATGTGGCCCGCTCCGTGCACAAGGGCATGGTAATAGGAAAAGGCGGCGGCGGAATCAAGGAGATAGGCACCGAGGCCCGCCGCGACGTCATTGAGCTTGTGGGCGGCAAGGTGCATCTGGAATTGTGGGTCAAGGTTCGCGAAAACTGGACCGAGGATCCGGCGTTTTTGCGCGGGCTGGGTTTTGCGTAGCCGTGCCGCGGATGTCGTGCGTGGACAGGGCCGGTCTGTTTTCCCGTTACGAGCGCGTGCTGGAGCGCCTTGAAGCCGCCTGCGACGCCGCCGGGAGGAGCAGGGAAGAAGTTGTCCTTGTGGCGGTGTCGAAACTGCATTCCGCGGCCGTGGTCGCGGCTCTTTGCTCCGCCGGCCAGAAGGATTTCGGCGAGAATTACGTGCAGGAGGCCCTGCAAAAGCGGCGACATCTGGCGGCGGAGCAAAAAGAGCCGTGCGGGACGCGAATGGGGTTCGGGCAATGTGAATTGCGCTGGCATTTCATCGGGCATCTTCAAAGCCGCAAAGCCGCGCAGGCAGCCGGGAGTTTCGCGCTGATCCACTCCCTGGATTCGCGCGGACTGGCTGACGCCCTTGAGCGGCGTCTCGCCTCCGCCGGGCAGCGGCAATCCGTGCTCATACAGGTCAATCTGGCGGCGGAGGCGCAAAAGTCGGGAGTCACGGCTGAGGATCTGCCGCCTCTGGCGGAGTACGTTGTACAGGCCTGCCCGCATCTTGACCTGCGCGGGCTTATGTGCCTGCCGCCGGTCTTTGACGCGGGGCAGGCGGCAAGGCCGCATTTTGCCCGACTCTGCGCCCTTCGTGAAAATTTGCGAGCGCGGCTCCTTTTGCCTTTGCCGGAACTTTCCATGGGCATGAGCGGGGACTTTGAGGCTGCCGTGGCGGAAGGCGCGACTCTGGTGCGCATAGGCACGGATATTTTCGGGCCGCGCCCGCTGGCACAGAATATGCAACAACAGAGCAACAGAAAATGATTTGGGGGAATCTATGCCGCCCAAGACCAGCGTCAAAGAGGCGCAGCCCCTGCCCGCGGCGCAGGCTGAGCCTAAAAAGAAATTAAAAGTCAAGCGCCTTGTCATTATTTTGGCGATTCTGCTGATAACCCTCAGCGGGGCCGGTTTTGGCGGCTACTGGTGGCTGTATCTGCGCAAGCCTGTTGACGCGCGCGCGCCTGCCGCGGCCGATGGCGGCTCCGCGCAGGGCGCGGCGCAAGTTGCGGGCGGCCCCGCGGACAAGAGGGCCGGTCCCGGTGAAACCGGGAGAACCGGCGCCGCTCCGGACGGGGCGGGCGGGGCGCTTATTGAGGCGCGGGGCGATTTGCCCAGAAGCGCCGGCATGGTTTTGCCCCTGCCGCCGGTGACGGTCAATCTCGCTGATCCCGGGGGGCGGAGATATCTCAAACTGGCGATGGAAGTGGAAGTCAACGGCGACGTCTCCAGGGACATCAAGGCGCAGGCTCCGCGTATCCGCGATGCCGTCATCATGCTGCTGGCGGGGAAAAATTATGACGACATAGCGACGCCGGACGGGAAGGTGCTGCTCAAGGCCGAAGTGGCCGCGCGTTTGAATCAGATTTTCGGCGCGCAGCGCGTCATTCGGGTGTATTTTACGGATTTTGTGGTGGAGTGACGGATGGTTTTTTGTGCTGCCACGCGGCAGTGACACGGAAAAGCATGCATGAGGTGCGGCATGTCACAGGAAGATCAGGACGCGATGGCCGCCGCGTGGGCGGCCCAGCTTGAGGAAGGCGAGGCCGTCAAGGCCGATGGGGCTCCGGCGGGGCGGGCATCCGGCGGAGGCGCCGCGGACGATGACGCTTTGGCCGCGCAGTGGGCCGAGGCCCTGGCTGCCGAGGAGAAGGAAAAATCCGTGGACTCCGGCGGCGGGGCGGCGTCTTCGCTCAGCGTTCCGGTTCAGGATGCCCATTTCAAGGATATGACGGAAACGGCCCGGCAGCCCAAGGACAACAACCTCAAGCGCGAACTGGATTTTATCCTGGACATTCCGCTGGAAGTGTCGGCCGAGCTTGGCCGCACGCGCCTGCTCATCAACGAGCTTTTGCAGCTTGGCCAGGGCTCGGTTGTGGAACTGAACAAGCTTGCGGGCGAACCGTTGGAGATTTACGTCAACGGAAAGCTTGTGGCGCGGGGGGAGGCGGTCGTCATCAACGAGAAATTCGGCGTGAGGCTGACGGATATCATCAGCCCCATAGAAAGGGTGAAACAACTTGGATAGACTTGTTTTTGCGGCAGCCGCGCGGGATGCGGCCTCCGTCGCGCAAAGCGTCGCGCCCGCCGTTGAGGAGGGGGCAAAGCTCGGGCAGGCGGCCTTTTCACTGACAGGCTATCTTCAGGCCATAGGCGTTCTTTTTTTGATTCTGGCCCTGCTATGGGGAGCCGTGTGGCTTGTGCGCCGTTACGCGCGGTTCAACTTTCTGCCGCGCCCGGGGGCGCTGCCGCGCGACGCGCTGGTTATGGAAGCCCAGATGCCGCTTGGCCCGCGCAAGGGGCTTATGGTGGTACGCTTTTTGAATAGAAGATTGCTGCTGGGGGTCACAGACCGCCAGATCACCCTTCTGACAGAGGAGAAAGCGTATCATGAACCGCATGGGGCAGATTTCGGGCATATCATGGAACAGGTTAAAAACGGCGGGTCCGCTGATCGCGGCCTGTCTTCTGCTGACGACTGACGCTTTCGCGGCGCAGGATCTCTCCATTCCAGCCCTGCAGCTCACCCTGGCCGGCGGCGCGCCTTCTCCGGACAAGGTTTCGGTGCTGCTGGAAATTCTTTTTCTGCTCACTGTGCTTTCCGTTGCGCCGGCCATAATGTTGACGGTCACAAGTTTTACGCGGATCATTATTGTTTTCAGCTTCTTGCGGCAGGCCATGGGGGTGCAGCAGCTGCCTCCGACACAGGTTCTGGCCAGTCTTGCCATTTTTATGACGGTGGTGATCATGTTTCCCGTGGGCCAGAAGATCAACGATGACGCCCTGCAACCATACCTGAAGGAACAAATCGACTACAGGGATGCCCTTGACAGGGCGCAGTCCCCCATGCGGACCTTTATGTTCAAGCACACGCGCGAGAAAGACCTTTCCCTCTTCTATTCCATAAGCCAGATGGAAGCCCCCGGAAGCAAGGAAGACGTTCCCACCATGATGCTGGCCGCCGCCTATGTGATAAGCGAACTCAAGACGGCCTTCAGCATAGGCTTTCTTATCTATATTCCCTTTCTGGTGCTGGACATGGTCATTTCCAGCGTGCTGTTGGCCATGGGCATGATGATGCTGCCGCCGATGATGGTGTCCATGCCGTTCAAACTTCTGCTTTTCGTCATGGTGGACGGATGGAATCTGCTTGTGGGCTCGCTGGTGAACAGTTTTTTGCTTTAGGTCGCGATAATCTTACAATAGGAGAGAGGGTATGACGCAGGATTTTGTCATCGGTTTCGGCAGGCAGGCCATAGAACTGGCCCTTATGATGGCGCTGCCCATGCTTGGGGTGGGGCTTGGCGTCGGCGTGCTGGTGAGCGTGATCCAGGCCGCCACGCAGATCCAGGAGATGACGTTGACGTTTATTCCCAAAATCGTTTGCATGTTTGTCACCCTCCTCCTGGCCATGCCCTGGCTTATGGAGCGCATGCTCACGTTCACGCGGGAGGTGTTCGTCAATATTCCTTCCTATATCAGATAAAGCGGAATCGGTTTCGTCCGGAAAACATGTTTGGAGGTTTGAGAACCATGTATGCCGGTGCCGGAAATGGATTCCGGGGGTAATTGGGGTCAGAATTTAGAGAAATTCTAGAAAAAATCACTGCAATATCCTGAATAACAAAAAAGGACGCGTTCTACGCGTCCTTTTTTTTGTTATATCCGATTGTCGCGGCAGAGCATAGTTGTATTGCAGCAACAGAGTCTAAATTTTGCCCTATTGCTTTCCTGCAGTCTGTCCGAAAGAGACAGCAGAGGAACGTGACTGGTCCGCAGCGGCAAGACCAAGCAGAATGGCACCGGCCTGGGCCACATTGAAAGAGTCGAAGGCACGCGCCTGGGGAATGCGCAACAGGCAGCCGCAACGTTTCGCAATGCCGGGGCGCAGGCCTTTCTGCTCGTTGCCGAGCGCGAGCACGGCGGGCAGCCGCAGCGCTTCGGCAAAGGCGTCGCGCGTGGGCCGGCAGGCGGATTTGCCCCCGCAGCCGGTTCCGTAAACGGCAAACCCCGATTCCTCGGCTCTGTCCAGGGCATGCCCAAGGTTTGCCACGCGCGCCAAGGGCAGATGCGCCAGCGCGCCGGCCGCGGCCTTGTGGGCGGACGGTCCAAGGCGGGCGGCGTTGTGCAGGGGCAAAATGATGCCGGCCCCCCCCAGGATGTAAAGGGTGCGGGCAAGGGCGCCCACGTTGCCGGGATCCTGCACCTGATCAAGGGCCAGCACGACAGGCAGCGGCGCGCCTGCCGCGAGCGAGAGCAGGTCGTCAAGATTGCAAAAGGCGCTCATGGACAGACGCGCCACAATGCCCTGATGGGACACAGCGTGTTGTTCCCGTTGCGAGTTACGGCACAGACGGTCGAGCGCCGCCTGTTCCACCAGGGTGAAACGTAGGCCGTTTTGGCGGCAGAGATTTTGCGCTTCCAGCGCTTCACGGCTGCGCAGACCCTTTTTGCAGTAAACAAGGTCTATGCGTCCGGGATCGCGTGAAAGCAGCTCCAGTACGGGCTTTATGCCCGGCAGCACGGCGGTCTTGTCGAAAGAACGTTGCATGTCGGCCTCCGGGGTGGAACGCGGCGGCGTCCGTAACCGCCGTTGTTGGACTCTCTGCCCGTCTGGTACGCATTTTTGGGCCGCGGCGCAAGCAGGAGGAAATGACGATGCACAGGCGGAACACATATATTCTTTCCCCGTTTTCCGGCTTGGCCTTGATTGCCCTTGCCTGTCTGCTGCTGGCGGGAGGTTGCGCCACCCGTCACTCGGACGACAGCCATCGCGCCGTATTTGTCGCTCCCGAAGGTGATGACGGGCCTCCGTTGACTCCCGCCGAACGCGCCGTATTGCAGACCCCAAGCAAAATTGATGCCGGCGCGCCTGTCGGGGTCATGTCGGAGGTGGTCCGGCAGTACAAGTATTTTTTGCGAAAGGGCCGCGGGGTCATGGCGTCTTTTTCCAAAAGGTCGGAGGCCTACCTGAGTTTTGCCCGCCAGGTTTTCCGCTCGCGCGGCATGCCGGAGGAGCTTGCCTATCTGGCGATTGTGGAAAGCGGATACAGGGTTGACGCCAAATCACCCGTCGGGGCCGCCGGAGCATGGCAGTTCATGCCCGCCACCGGCAGACAGTACGGCCTCACCCTGGACTGGTGGCTGGACGAGCGTCTTGACCCGTATGAGTCCACGGAAGCGGCCGCCGCATACCTGCAGAAGCTCTACGGCTATTTTGGGGACTGGCCCACGGCCGTCGCCGCGTACAATGCGGGAGAGGGAAAGATCGGCAAGGCGCTGGAAGGCACGGGAGGGCGCAATTTTTTTGAAGTTGTGAAAAGAAACCACATGCTTGACGACAAGGCGCGTTTGAAGGAAGAAACGCAGAAATATGTGCCGCGCTTTATAGCCGTCACCAAGATCATGAACAATCTTCCGGCGCTTGGCTTTGAACCCATCCATCCCGAGAGAACTCAATGCATGCTGCGCTACACGGCGCAACCCGGGACGGATCTTGCGGGCCTGGCCGAAGCGTGCCGGCTGAGCCGGAGCGAACTGGCCGTTTACAATCGTCATCACAGGCGTCCCGTCACTTCCACGGCCCAGCAAAGCTTTGTCTATCTCCCTGCCGTCCATGACAGGCAGGCGAGCGGGTTTTTGCGTTCTTCCCGTACCTATGCCGGCTGGCAGCCCGTCAGCGTTCGGTCCTCCGCGGATTCGTGGGAAAAAATCAGCCGCCGCGCCAGGGTGCCCGTTGAAACGCTGAAGGCGCTCAATCCCGGCAATGCCAGGCTTCAGGCGGGTCAAACCATCCTCGTGCCCCGCAACGTGGACATGTCCGCCGCCGCCGTGGCGGCCCTGGACAAACGCGGCAAACCCCGCGCCGGACAGAAGGCCGCCGGCGCCGTGACAAGATCGGACAGAACGCTCCATACCGTGCGGAACAATGACAGCCTGTGGGCCATCGCGCGCAGGTACAGCGTGAGTGTGGATGATTTGAAGCGCTGGAACAATGTCGACGAAAAGACGCTACGGGTCGGAACATCGCTGGTGGTGATGCAGTGAAAACATTCAGGGTTGTTGCGGCAAACGGGCAAGCGCGAATGCGGAGTCGATCTCATGGGCGCTTCAGGAAATATTTCCGTATTCTCAGTTCCGCGTTCGCCCGAAGGTCGAAGTAGTAAAGCGGGATGTCATTTTCATGCAGCACGCCGTACGGGAAGTACGCGGTTGACTCTCCGCTTGAGCCGAATTGTTCGGGGGGCACCGTCGAGCAGATGACTGTTCCGCGTTCCGGATTTATTTTCGCGTCCGCGAGACGCTCGGCCTTTTCAAATGTTCCGTCGGGTCGCACGATTATGGATCCCAGGCTGTCGCGGGCGGGAGCTCTGTCCCCGCCCGTCGTCCAGGAAATGGGGTTGATGGTGACCGCCTCGGGGTTTGAGAACGGATTCACTCCTTCAACTCTTGGCGCTTCAGTGTTGTAGGAAATGATGACTCCCACATCCTCGGCATTTTCCGCCGCCCTCAGGTGCGGATTTTTCGCATAATCCCCGCGGGTGAACGGCACGCCGACGGCATAGGCGGCAATCATGCGTCGGTAACTGTCCGGATGCTCCCTCATATAGCCGGACAAAATCCCGCGCAGCATGATGGAACCCTGCGAGTGACCGGCCAGGATAAATGGTCTGCCGTGGTTGAAATTCTTCACATAATGCTCGAAGGAATGCATGATGTCTTCCATCGGGGCGCCGTTGAAGTATTTTTCGGCCTCCAGGCCCTTCGAGACGGCAAAGGCGCTGTCAAGCTGGCGGTAATAGGGAGCGAAGATATTCGCGCAGCTTTTGA
>JAISXC010000047.1 GCA_031270875.1 Desulfovibrio sp. | reverse complement strand
CTCGGCAATACCAGCGGAATGGTAATTTTTCGGGTGATGGTGAACAGCCCGGCCCCGGAGATGCGCGCGGATTCCTCCAGCGTGGGATCCATGCGTTCCAGCGCGCCGCATACCTGGATAAAGACGAAGGGGAAAAGATACATCACCTCCACGGCCACAATGCCGAGATAGCTGTAAATGTTGAATATGGGGCCGTCAAGCCCGAAGGCGTCCATAAAAAAACGGTTTATATAACCGGCCCTCGGAGAGAGCAGCATCTTCCAGGCAAGCGCGCCGATGAACGAAGGCAGCATGAAGGGAACAAGAAACATGCCGCGCATGAATTTCTTGAACGGCAAATCCGTGCGCGTCACAAGCCAGGCGAAAAAAGTGCCCACAACGGTGCTGCCGAGTGTTGTGCCCGAGGCAATGATGAGGGAGTTGAGCAGGGCCTGATAGGTTTCCGGTTCGCGCAGCACGGCAATGACGTCGACGATGTTGAATTTGCCCTCGGCCCAGAAGGCGTTCAAAAAGATGAGCAGCACGGGCACCGCGACAACAATGACAAGTACGGCTATGGACAGGCCGAGAATAAAATGAGCCGCGCCCAAGTTGCCTTTTTTCACAAGCGCGCTCATGTTCCTGCTCCCTGAGTGGGCGCAAGATCAGCCCGCAGGGATTTTTTCGCCGGCGGCGCGTTGGCCGCGTCGGGCGCGTCAAACCAGAGCAGGTTGTGAAAACGGAGCGCGCAGGAATCCCCTTCCCGAAACATGCGACCCCTGTCCAAGGCCTCATGCGTGTCCACGCTGACGCGCAGGGTGTTGCCGTCCACATCGACCAGGTAGTCCATTACCGGCCCGAGAAAGCTCGCCCGGCGCACCGTGCCGCGCAGGCAGGACGCATCGCCCCCGTTTTCGCGGTCGATGCGCACGTCGGAAGGACGAAAACCGACCAGCCCGCGCGCGCCGTCAGGGCAGACCCCCGGTTGAAAGGGAAGGGTCCGGCGACCGACAAGGCACACGTTGCCCTCGCCACGCGCCGGCAAAAGATTTGCCACTCCCATGAAGGTGAAGACAAAGAGATCGGCGGGGCGCTCAAAAATCTCCGGTGGAGTTCCCGTCTGACGCAGGATTCCGTTTTCGTCCAGGATAGCGAGCCTGTCGGAAAGGGCCAAGGCGATTTCCTGATCGTGCGTGACATAGAGGACGGTGATGTCGAGCTTTCGCTGTAATTCTTTGATTTCAAAGCGCATTTCTTCACGCAGATTGGCGTCCAGATTGGAGAGGGGTTCGTCCAGCAGCAAGAGCGCCGGCCGCGCCACAAGCGCGCGGGCGAGCGCCACCCGCTGCTGCTGGCCGCCGGAAAGCTCTGACGGCAGACGATTTTCCAGGCCGGCCATATTCACCAGGGCCACACTTTCCAGCACCCTGTCGCGCACGGCCTGCTTTGGCAGGCCGGCAAGTTTGAGCGGGTAGGCCACATTGTCGAAGACGCTCAGGTGCGGCCACACGGCGTAGTCCTGAAAGACGACGCCCAGACCGCGCCTTTCCGGAGGCAGGTGTATGCCGCTGTCCGGTTTTGCCGCCACTGTCCCGCCGATGCGGATCGCGCCGGAATCCGGCGTCTCAAATCCGGCTATGAGGCGAAGCAGAACCGTTTTGCCGCAACCGGAAGGACCGAGCAGCGTGAAGCACTCCCCGTGCTCAATCCTCAGCGAGAAATTGTCGAGAACATGGTGTTTTCCATAGCGTTTTGACACGCCTTCCACGAGGATTGTCGCCATCGCTCACCCGTCGGCCCCCGGCCCCGTTCTTCAAAACCCGCACGACCATAGACCATATTTTGCGCCTCAGCAACGCGCCGCCAAAATATAATCAGATTGCAGGCCGCTGTGGATATCGCCGCCGCAGACTATTTTTTCTGCAATATGTCCACAAATTTTTTCACGGTCGCCTCTTTCCGGGCCATCATTTCAAGATAGTTTATCTTGATTGAGCGTTTCAGGGCTTCGTCCGGCTTCGGCAGCCCGAATTTTTGCGGAATGGCGACATCGTTGCGAACCGGCAGGGTGCCTTCCTCGGCGATAATCGTCTGCGCTTCCTTGGAGAGCAGGTAGTCGACAAACTTCTGGGCGGCGTTCAGGTTCGGGGTGTCCTTGATGATGGCCACAGGGCTTGGCGCGATGAGCATTTCCGGCGGGTAGGCAAGCGCCATCGTGGCCCCTTTGGAGATTTTGTCGTTGGTGATGTAGTCCACCGCCAGCGAGGCCACAAGTTCGCCCGAGGCCGTATCGTCTATCACCTGTCCGGAACCTTTGCCTATCCTGGCTTTGTTGGCGGCCAGCTTTTCAAAGAATTCCCAGCCGAACTGCTTGCCGAGCAGGGCCACGCTCATGTAGGCCGTGCCGGAAAGTGCCGGGTTGGCAATGCCGAAAGCGTTTTTGTAGGCAGCCCCGAACAGATCCTGCCAGGTTTTGGGGGCCGTCTTGATAAAACGCGTGTTGTAGGCTATGCCGAGCGTACCCAGGCGCGCGGCGGTAAAATGGCCGTCGTAATCGGCGAAGGGATTGAGGAAGGCGGGATCCCTGGTCACCGGGGAGACATATTTCTCCAGCTTGCCCTTTTGTTTCATGTCATAAAAATCCGGCACCTCGCTCGTCCAGAGCACATCGGCCAAGATTTTTCCGCTCTCGCCCTCGGCGGCGATTTTGGCCATAAGTTTTCCCGCGCCGGCCGACTGATAGTCCATCTTGATGTCGGGATGCTTTTTGGCGAATCCGTCCTTGAGCCTGCCGATGAGGGACTCCTTCATGGAAGTGTAGACGATGAGCGACTGGTCGGCGGCGGCATTGCCGGCGAGTCCTGCAAAAAATACCGTTGCGAGCATGAGCGCGGCGAAACGGATACGCATGATTGCCTCCTGCTGTTTTGCGGCAATATTGTGGAAAAATGCGCCGTATGGGCCGGCGCCCGGCTACTCAAAGCATCTTGACAAAATTGCACCTATTCCCCGTGGAAGTCAATCGCCTTTTTCGGCCCCGGAGGCGAAACATTTGGGCAATCCGCGTTCCTGCGGGTTAAGGATTTCAAAAATCCGCCGATTGTCCATTCACCGGTCTGAGGACAGAGCGGATTTACAACCGGTGTTTTCCTTGATATCGAAGGCCTGAAGCAGGTCTGCGGAGGGTGTCATGGGTGTTGTTCTGGATGCGGTGCTACTTTGCGGAATTGTCGTATTGGCTCTTGTCCGCCCGGAAAATCTCGCGCTGACAGCCTGCCTGGCCGCGCTTGCCCTGTGCGCCGCTGCCGGCCTGTTCCTGCGGCTGGCGGACCAAAAAAAACGGACGGCTTTGACCGATTTTCTTGATGCGCTGGACAAGACGGAAGGAATCGCGTCCGCCGGTTCCATTGTGGAGCGGTTGGTCGGGCGTTTTGAGCGGGCCCAGGCTTTGCGCCGGCAGGCGGATGAAGATGCCGCGACAAAAATTGCGGAGATGCGCGCCGAGGCGGAAAGCCTGGGAATACGGCTTGGCGCTGCGGAAGCAAGGGCGAAGGAATTGGCGGACAAACTTTCGCAAGCCGAGCCCGTGCTGGTCAAGGCGCGCGCCGTCTGCGGCAAACTTTCGACGGACGTGAGCGACCTTTCAAGGCTTGTCGTCAATGTGGAAAACGGCGTGAAGACGCAGCATGTCCGCCTGGAGGAAACCAGCCGGGCCATGGAGCGCAACGCCAGATCGGCTGAGGAATCTTCCGGAAGCGTGCGGGAGCTTTCCGACAAGGCCCAGACTTCGCGCGTCAGGGCAGCCAGCGGCGAGAAAGAGGTGCAGGAAATTGTTTCCCTGATGGAAACCGTTAAAAGCGTCATTACCAATCTGAAAACGGCCATGGGTGAGCTGGGGGCGACCGCGGGCAGCATCAGCCAGATCATGGTCATGATCAACGAGGTTGCGGATCAGACAAACCTGCTCGCCCTGAACGCGGCCATTGAGGCGGCCCGCGCGGGCGAAGCCGGGCGGGGATTCGCCGTGGTGGCCGACGAGGTGCGCAAACTCGCGGAAAAAACCATGGGCGCCACCAAGGAGGTGGAAACCGCCGTTCACGCCATTCAGGATGAAACCCGGCATACCGTGCAGTCGGTTGAAGAAGCCGCGGAGATTACCGTGAGCGGCGCTGAGCGCGCGTCCCGCGCCGGAAGTTTCATGCGGGACATCGTGCTTGACATGGACAATATCGCGGAGCGGCTGCAGAACATCGCGCACGGCGCGGCCGAGCAGGCCGAGGTGAGCGAGCAGACAAACGCGGCGCTTGAAGAGGTTCGCCATATCGCCGACGAAACGGCAGGCAGCATGGACACGTTCACGGCGGCGCTTTTGTCCTGCAAGACAGGCATGGAGCAGATGTACATTACCGTCAACGCGTTGGCGACGGGCGATTACGCGCTGGCTTCCGGCACGGACAAGTTTGTGCAATGGTCGCCGAAACTGGAGATGCATGTGCCCGCCATTGACCGCCAGCACCGGAAACTCTGCGAGTACATCAACGATCTGTACGCGGCGATGAAGAGCAACCGCACCGGCAGCTTGCAAACTATCGTAAAGAAACTGCGGGATTACACGGCCTCGCATTTCAGTGACGAAGAAAGGCTGTTCAGCGCTTCGCGGTATCCCGGCATCAAGGAACACAAGGAAATACACAAAAAATTCGTCGCCCGGCTTGATGATTTTGAAAGGCGGCTGAAAGACGGCACCGCCACGGTCAGCATGGAACTGCTGACTTTTCTCAAGGATTGGCTCATTGATCACATCGCCGGCACGGATCACGGGTATGCGCCGTACCTTCAGGGGCGGGCCGAATAGGGAGATTTTCCGGCGGATCCGGGGTGTCAGTTTTCCAACGGGCCGCTACTTCCCGGAAAGGGCATTCCCGGCTATCCAGACGGCGAAGCCGGCCAGGAAGGACGCAAGAAAGGTCCGCGTTCTCTCCGCGGCGATGCTTCCGTCCGGCGCGAAAAAATCCGGCGTATGCTGAAGGCATACTTCCGGGCGGGACATCTGCAGGGCACCCAGGAAACCCAGCAACGAACGCAGTTGTGACTGGCAGACGGCCGTTCCCACGGCTCCGGGACTCATCCCGGCAAGGGCCGTGCATTTTCCGGCCCACACGCCTTTGCCGTAGGGGCGGCTTCCCCAGTCCAGAACATTTTTGAGCACGGCCGGGAAACTGCGATTGTATTCGGGGGTGACAATCAGCACTCCGTCGGCGGCGGCAACGGTCTTTTTCATTTCCACGACAGCGGCGGGGAGGTCGTTCTCCAGATCCTCATTGAAAAAAGGAATGCCTTCCGGTTTGACGAACTCGAAGCTGAACTGCTCCCGGCCGAGCGTCGCCAGGGCCTCAGCCAGTTTCCGGTTGATGGAGTTTTTGCGCAACGAGGGCACGATTACCGCCAGCTTGTACATTATGACCACCTTTTTGATTCATCTTTACAGGCGGCCCGCGTGAAGTCAAGCCGTCCTCGTTTCCGGGACATGATTGTCCCCAAGAAATTTGATAATGCCGTTGCGCAATTCATAGTACAGCGGGTCTTCAATGATGGACTGGCGCGTGCGCGGACGTGGTATGGGGATGTCCACCTTCCGCGCGATTGAGGCATAAGGACCGGCGCTCATCAGCAGTATGCGATCGGAAAGCAAAATGGCCTCGTCCACATCGTGCGTGACCATAAAGATGGTGACATTCGTTTCATTCCACATCCGTATGAGTTCGTCCTGAATCACGCCGCGCGTAAGCGCGTCAATCTGCGCAAACGGTTCGTCCAGCAGCATGACCGGCGGCTGCGCGGCAAAAGCCCTGGCGAGCCCGCAGCGTTGTCTCATCCCGCCGGACAGGGCCGAGGGATATTTATCCTCCGCGCCCTTGAGGCTGACCATTTCCAGATAGCGGCGCGTATGCCCGTTTTTTTCCTGTTCGCTCCAACCGGGAAAAGCCGCCTGGACGGCGAGAAGAACATTTTGATATACGGTCATCCAGGGCATAAGCGCGAAATTCTGGAAAACGACCATCCGGTCCAGGCCGGGCTCGGCAACGACCTTGCCGTTCAGCAGCACGCAGCCTTTGTCGGCCCTGTCTATGCCGGCTATGATGTTAAGCAGGGTGGATTTCCCGCATCCCGAATGTCCGATAACCGTTACGAATTCTCCCTTCATGACTTTGAGGGAGAGATTTTCAAAAACGCAGAAGGGATCGCCCCCGTTGGCGACAGGATAGCTGCGCGCGATGTGATCAACTTCCAGTAGGGCTGTCCGCATGGAGTACTCCGTTTGAAAAGCAATGTTCAATCCGCATAGGAAAGCCTGCGCGAGATCCGTGTAAACAGCGCGTCAATGACGACGCCGACGGCGCCTATGGTGAGGATGGCAAAAATCACGCTTGTAAGGGAAAGATTGTTCCATTCGTTCCAGACAAAATAACCGAGCCCCATGGAACCCAGCATCGCTTCCGCCGGGATTATGGATACCCAGGCGCTGCCCATGGAAATTTTCAGACCGGCCACTATCGTCGGCCCGGCCGCGGGGAGAATCACCTGAAAAAGCTTGCGCCGGTAATTCATTTGCAAAATCGCCGCCACATTGAGGTAATCCTTTCGGATATTGGCCACGCCGAATGCGGTATTCGCCAGGGTGGGCCAGATGCTGGCCATGAAAACCACAAGAAAGGCGGTCACTCCACTGTCCTTGACGGTATAGAGCAGAAGAGGCATCCAGGCGATGGGAGAAATGGCGCGCAACACCTGTATGTACGGATTGACGGCGGTGAAAAGCGTGGCGCTGCGGCCCAGCATGACGCCAAAAAACACCGCGCAGACGGAAGCGGCGGTAAATCCGGAAAGCAGGCGAAGCATGGTGTAGGCGGTCAGGATGCCTATTCCCTTGTCGTTGGGGCCGGCGTCATAAAAAGGATCACTCAGAAATTCAAAGGCGGTCGCGCCGACTGCCGAAGGCGACGGAATTTCCGAGGTGTCCGCTATGAACATCCAGAACAACAAAAGAATGCCGCCGATGATCACTGACAGCAACGCCGATTTGACAGTCATGCCTCTCTCCAGTTCATGAGACTGAACGCTCTTTTGAATTTTTCCGGATTGTTTGAAGAGCCCGTTTGCGCGGGCTCTTCAAGGCCCGTTTCAAGACTTCTTACAAGGCAATTCAAACCCGCCTGATGGGAAAGGACTTGATGTAGCCTTCCGGGTCGGACGGATCAAATGTTTTCCCCATGATCACATGTTCCCTGTAGGCGTTCGCCGGAGGCTCACGCCCCATTTCCTTCATGACTTTGGCACAGTCGGCCGCGCGGAAAATTTCCTCCGCCACCTGCCGGTAGTTGACATCACGCTTCAGGTAGCCCCAGCGTTTGAGTTGGCTCATTATCCAGACGGCCATGGAATTCCACGGGAACGGATGAAAATCAATACGGTCGGGTTCGTTGCGTTCGTTGCCCAAGCCGTCGGGAAACCGCCCCATAAGAACCTGTTCCACGACCTCCACCGGCTGATTCAGATAATTCCTGGGAGCGATGGCCTTGGCGATTTCCTTGCGATTGCCGGATTTCGCGCTGTAGAATGTGGCTTCCACAATTGCGTGAATAATCGCATTGAACGTGTTCGGAGCTTCCCTGGCGAATTTGAGCGAGGTCGTGAATACGCAGCAGGGATGCCCGTCCCAAAGATCCTTGGTCAACTTGAAGATGAAACCGACCTTCTCGTACACCGCTCTTTGGTTGAAGGGATCGGGCGAGAGGTAACCGTCCAGATTGCCCGCCTTGAGATTGGCCACCATTTCCGGCGGCGGAAGAACCCGTATCTGCACATCCTTGTCCGGATCAACCCCGCCTTCGGCCAGATAATAGCGAAGCAGCAGATTGTGCATGGAATAATCAAAAGGCACGGCAAAAACAAAACCTTTCATGTCCTTCGCTTCACGCGCGTTTTTATGGTCGTTGCGCAACGTGATGGCCTGACCGTTGACGTTTTCTATGGCGGGCGTGATGAAAGGCATCCGGGTCGAACCCAATCCAAGGGAAATGGCTATGGGCATGGGAGCCAGCATATGCGAACAATCCGTCTGCCCGGAAGTGGACCAGTCACGAATCATGGCCCAGCCGGAAGCCTTGAGCACACTGGCTTCGGTTAACCCGTATCTGTCGTAAAAACCCATGGGTTTGGCCATGATGATGGGCGTACCGCAAGTAATGGGAATAAATCCGATGGACACATTTTTCTTTTCAATCGGGCCGCTTGTGTCCGCAGCCAGCGACTTGGCCGCGGAGAGGGGGAACATGTCGGTGATAATGGACATTGCCGCGCCCGCTCCGAACATCTTCATAAAGGAACGGCGGCTCCATTCGCTGCCGCCGAAAAGAGCGCGTGACACGGCATCTTCCACCATATGGTCGATTTGCGCTTCAGGGCTGCGAATTGCCGGTTTGCAACCGGCGCAGGAACAACGGTCATGCGCGTCGTGCGCATTGCTTTCGTGTTTTGCTGACATAATTCCCTCGCAAGCAAGAAGTAAATTGCAGGTGCGGAACCGACAAGCGTGCCGCGTCACCATTTTCGATACGGCAAAAATTTTCCGTTATAGGTGACCACCACGCGATCTCCCTTGGTATCCTCCTTTTTCTCTATCTTCATTTCAAAATCAATGGCGCTCATGATGCCGTCGCCGAACTTCTCATGAATGAGTTCTTTGATGGTTGTTCCGTAAACTTGTGTGATTTCATGAAAACGATAGATGAGGGGATCAACCGGAACGGTTTCATCCAGGGATCCCTTCATGGGGAATTCCTGCAAACAGGCGGCCACGTCATCGCCGAGCCGCAACAGCTTGCACGCCTTGGCGGCCTGTTCCGCGTTCATGCTGTTCTGCCCGAGAAGGGCGGACGTTGCCCAGACCGGCGAGCCTCCGATTTCGGCGGCTATCTGCTCCCACGTCAAAGAGAGAGCTTTTTTCGCTTCCAGTATTGCAGCCGTTGCTTCAGAGCGTTGCATACATGTCCTCCTTTTTCGTACCGCCTGTTTCAAGGCGATCAATTTTGCAGTTTTCCAGCAAAAAATATACCAATATCGATAATTAACTTGTATTATTATATAAAGCCGAAAATTCTCCCAAATTAATAAACGAGTATGTATAATTTTACTGGCGCGCGCTATAAAAATACAACAAGATCGTATATTTTCATGGTATGTCGTTTTGGGGGCTGTTCGACGGAATTGCCTCCACGGACGCTCTCACGGAAAGCCGCGTTCTGGAGGCCGGGGCCGACGCGACGGCCGCCGGTCTTGAGCCGAAACATCCGCACGCCATGAGCGAGGAGGAATACAGGGCATCGGAATGGTACGACAAGCGCATACCTTACGCGCCGAACATGAC
>JAISXC010000263.1 GCA_031270875.1 Desulfovibrio sp. | reverse complement strand
TTGGTTGACGCTCGTGATTTCCAACTCGCCGCGTTGGGAGGGACGTATGCTTCCGGCAACGTCGACAACGGCGTTGTCATAAAAATACAGGCCGGTTACGGCAAAAGGGGACGGGGCTTCGGCGGGTTTTTCCACAATTGACGCGGGATTGCCCGCTTCATCAAAACTGATGACGCCAAAGCGTTCCGGGTCTCTGACCATATAGCCGAAAATGGTCGCCCCTTCGGCGTATGAGGCGGCGCGTCGCAGTTTTTCCGTAAAATGCTGCCCATGAAAAATATTGTCGCCCAGAATAAGACATGCGGGAGAGGACGCCAGAAAATCCCCGGCGATCAAAAAAGCCTGGGCAATGCCTTCCGGCTTTGGCTGCACCGCATAGTGCAGGTTGAGGCCGAACTGCCCCCCGTCCCTGAGCAGCCGCTCATACTGCGGCAGGTCTCCCGGGGTTGAGATTACCAGAATTTCGCGGATGCCGGCAAGCATCATTACAGACAAGGGGTAATAAATCATGGGTTTGTCATAAACGGGCAAAAGCTGTTTTGAAACGCCAAGCGTTATGGGATGCAGTCGTGTGCCGGTGCCGCCGGCCAGTACAATGCCCTTGTAGCCCATCTTGTCCTCGTTGTGAAAACCGGCGTTCTTCTGCCGCGTCAAGCCTGCGGTTTGTCTTTCAAATACCGGAACCGCCCGCCGCGTTATGCCTTTGCGCCTGTCCGCCCGCAACGATGGCTGCCGTCCAGAACAGCCTGCCACCAGGTCTTGTTTTCCAGATACCAGGCTACGGTTTTGCGCAGTCCGGAAGTAAAATTTTCCCGCGGGCGCCAGCCCAGTTCCTTCCGGATTTTTGCGGCGTCAATGGCGTAGCGGCTGTCGTGCCCCGGACGATCCGCCACAAATCTGACCAAATCCGCGTAGTTCCGCACTCCGGAGGGTTTTACTCTGGTCAATTCCTCCAGCAGCGCACAAATGTTTGTGACGACATCAATGTTGCGTTGTTCGTTTTGGCCGCCGATATTGTAGCTTTCTCCAATCCGGCCGCGCGCGAGGACAAGCAGAAGCGCTTCGGTGTGATCTTCCACGTAAAGCCAGTCCCGCACCTGTCGTCCGTCGCCGTATATGGGCAGAGCCCGGCCGGCCAGGGCATTGATGATGGCAAGGGGTATCAGCTTCTCAGGAAATTGCCGCGGGCCGTAATTGTTGGAGCAGTTGGTTATGAGCGTCGGCAGTCCGTAGGTTCGCTGCCAGGCTCTCACCAGATGATCGGAAGCGGCTTTGCTGGCGGAATAGGGGGAACTGGGAGCATAGGCCGTCGTTTCGGTAAAAAAGCCGCTGTCGCCCAGATCTCCGAAAACCTCGTCCGTGGAAATGTGGTGGAAACGGAAGTCGCGGGCTTTCCGGGACAGCCTCGCGGCAAGGTTTTCGACATGGCGGCGGGCTTCTTCCAGCAACACGAAAGTCCCCCGCACGTTGCTTTCCATAAAGGCGGAGGGGGTGTCAATGGAACGGTCAACATGAGTCTCCGCCGCGAGATGCATGACGGCGTCCGGTTCAAAAACTTCAAAAACGGCGCGCATCGCCGCCGCATCGGCGATGTCCGCCTCAATGAAATGATAGCGAGGATCATTTTCCACTTCGGCGAGGGAGGCGGGATTTCCGGAATAGGTAAGCTTGTCCACATTGACAACGCGCCAGCCGCTTGAGGCCAGCGTTCTGTGTATGACCGCCGATCCGATAAAGCCGGCCCCGCCTGTCACCATAAGGGTTGGCATTTTGTTTTCCTCAAAAAACCCCGCCCGTTTGAATCCGGTCAGCAGGAGAACGAGGCGCAAATATCCAGCATAACCCGCGCCGGCCCCTCAATGATGTCGGGTTCAGACGGGGACGGCAACGGCGGCTGACAGTCCGGCCATATGCGGCCCGCGGTGAGGGCCAGCATGCATCCGCCGACGCCGCACTTGCAGACTGTTCCCAAAAAACGGCCCATCATGGCTCCGAAGGCCGCGGTCAGCGAATCTCCGACAGGGCGGCCTCTGATAAGCCATTCAGTAAAGAGGCAGCCCGTCCACGCGCCGACAAGCGCGCCGATGAGCGCGCCCAGGCCGAAAAAGAGCGGGGCGAGCAGAATGGCGCCCGCTATGGCGCCGATCATGCCGACGAACGTGCCTGACGAGCTTGAGCCGTATTTTCTCGCCTTGACAACCAGCAGGCCGAACTCCAGCGCCTCGCCTGTCAGCGCGAAACCCGCCATCATCACCCAGAACCAGACATCCATTTGCGTTGCCGCGGGATGGGCCAGTTTCCACAGGACAGTGAGACCCAGCAGCACCCAGTTTCCGGGCAGACCGAAAATATTCAGCAGCAGAACAAAACCGAGCAGCGTCAGAAACGCCCCGGCAAGCATTGTGGCTATGGGAAAAGGCAGAAAGTCCATATCCGGTTATTTGCCGTCGCGCGAATCACGGACGCGCACGGCTTTGCCTTCCGTGCGGGGCAGGCTGTTGCTTTCCACCAGTTCCACACGGGGCGTCAGCAGGATTTCCGCCCGTAGACGCCGAGCAATGGCATTTTGCAGATTCTGCAAAATGCGCATGTCCTCCACAAAACATTCGTCGCGCACTTCAACCTGTACGCGCATTATGTCGCTCACGCCGTCATTTTCGAGCAGTATCAGATAATTTTGCCCGACTTCCGGGAAGGTCATGATGACTTCTTCGATTTGCATGGGGTAAACATTGACGCCCTTGATGATAAACATGTCGTCGGTGCGGCCGAGCATGCGGTCAACACGGCGGTGTACGCGGCCGCAGGGACATTCTCCGGGCAGAAAGCGCGTCAGATCCCGCGTGCGGTAGCGCAGGATGGGCATGCCTTCACGGCAGAGGCTTGTCATTACCAACTCGCCCACTTCGCCCGCCGGCACGGGATTTCCTGTTTCGGGATCAACAATCTCCGCGAGATAGGCGTCTTCCCAGATATGCAGGCCATTCTGCTCCACGCATTCAAAACCCACGCCGGGGCCGTTCATTTCTGAAAGACCATAGGAATTATAGATTGTTATACCAAAAAGTTCTTCTATGCGCCTGCGAAATTCCTCCGTATAGGGTTCAGCTCCCACAATGGCGATGCGCAGGGGTAAATCACGCGGGTTTTCATCGTTGGTACGCAGATGTTCGCCGAGAATGAGCGCGTAGGAAGGCAGAATGTGCACCACTGTGGTTCGAAAATCCTTGATGAGCTTGACCTGCCGGCGGGTATTGCCCGCTCCGGCCGGGATGGTCATGCAGCCCAGCCGTTCGGCGCCGAAATGTATGCCGAGACCTCCCGTGAACAGACCGTACCCGGACATGTTCTGAAACACGTCTTCGCGGCGCACGCCAATCATGTGCAAGCAACGGGCCATGAGGTCGGCCCATGTGTTGACGTCGTTCTGGGTATGGCACACGGCGACCGGGGTGCCGGTGGTGCCGCTGGAACAGTGCATACGCACAATCTCCGAGGACGGCACACACAACAGTCCGACCGGGTATTGCGCGCGCAAGTCCTGCTTTGTGGTAAAAGGGATGCGCCGCATGTCGTCCAGAGAGTGCAGATCGTTGGGGGCAACGCCGGCATGCTCAAGCCGCTCGCGATAGAACGCGCAGTTGCGCGCCTGGCTGACCGCGCGTTTAAGGCGCGACAACTGCACGATTTCAATTTGTTCTTTGTCCCAGAGTTCCGCCGGGTCAAACACTTCCATATCAGTTACCTTACGGCCCGGTTGCGCGGCCTTCCGCAATTTATGCAGGCAAGTTGGCATCCCCGGGCGCTGTGGCCAAAACGCATTACGCAAGTTGCGGATGCGCAAGTTAAAGCAAATTGATGGAGGGATTTTACACGAAAATGTGCGCCACGGCAAGGCACATAATACGTGCGGAAATTTTTTGACATGGATTGGTGCGTCATACATTGGCTTCAACGCGCGGGTAAAAAACTTGCAAATAAAAATGTATTGGCATATATGTTCCAACTGCGCCGAGGTGGTGGAACTGGTAGACACGCTATCTTGAGGGGGTAGTGCGTTATGCGCGTGCGGGTTCGAGTCCCGCCCTCGGCACCA
>JAISXC010000247.1 GCA_031270875.1 Desulfovibrio sp. | reverse complement strand
CACGGCAGGGACGCGCCGGCCGCCATGTATGCCGCGGCTCTTGACCGCGGCCTCACGCTTGTCGGTTTTTCCGAACATTCGCCGCGCCCGCCGGGCTTTGACTATACCCGTGAATACCGCGAGCATCTCATGCGGCATCTGCCGGATTACGAGCGTGAAGTCCTGGCCCTCAAGGCCGCGCCGCGGGAGGGCGCCAACGGACTTTGCAACGTGCTGTATGGTATGGAGATGGACTGGCTGGCCGGGCAGGAGGATTTCACGTTGGCCGCCTGCAGGGCCCGTGATTTTGACTATCTCCTGGGGAGCGTTCACTTTATCGGACGCTGGGGCTTTGACGACGGCACAGGGCCTTGGGAGGGGTTGTCGCAGGAGGAATGCGAAGCCCACTACACGGCCTATTTCGCGGCATGGGAAGCCATGTTGCGCTCCGGGTACTTTTCCATCGCAGCGCATCCGGATCTCATCAAAGTTTTCAGTGTCGACCGGTTCCGTGTCTGGCTGGACAAACCCCAAAGCCAGGCTATGCTCCGCCGCGCCTTGAGCATCCTCAAGGAGGGGGGCATGAGCATGGAAATTTCTTCCGCCGGTCTGCGCAAACCTTGCGCTGAAATCTATCCCGGCCCGCGGATCATGTCCATCGCCGCGGAACTCAACCTGCCGGTTTCCTTTGCCTCGGATGCGCACAGGGCGGAAGACGTGGCCGGCGATTTTGTCCGCCTTGCCGCGTATGCCCGTTCTTTCGGCTTTGCCGGTCATGTCTTTTTTGAAAAAGGGTGCATGAGGGAGCTGGAGTTTTGAACTTGCTCCACGGCTCCCCCCTGGTGACGGTGGAAGGGGTCAGCCTTTTCCTGCCCGGCGACTCCAGCCGGAAAATGGTGCTGCGTGATATTGACTTCTCCCTGCGCGAGAGCGGGCACTGCGTTCTCATTGGTCCCAACGGAGCCGGCAAATCCACATTGCTCAGATTGTTGCATGGCGAACTCCGGCCGGCGCGGGGCAGCATCTTCTGGCATACCGGTGAGGGCGCCGAAACTTCTCCCCTGGCCGGCAGGGCCATGAGCGCCCTTGTCTCGCCGGCCCTGCAGGAGAATTACCAGCACAGGGCGTGGGAGATCACCGGCAGGGACCTGCTGCGTATCGCCCCTGAGGAAAACCCTTTGCTCTACGCCGGACAGGGGGGAGTCCGGCGGGTTGAGACAGATGCAATAACGGTGCGGCTTTCGGCTCAAGCTTTGCTGGACAGGGAGATCGCCGCGCTTTCACAGGGGCAGTTGCGTCTGCTCCTGCTTGCCCGGGCGCTGCTGCGCTCCCCGCGTCTGCTTTTGCTGGATGAATGCGCCAACGGCCTTGATGCGCTTTCCCGAAAGCGTTTTTTTGACCTGCTCGCGGAATATGCCGGCAGGTGCACCGTAGTCATGACTACGCATCGTCCTGGCCTGATTCCCGCCTGGTGCGCGGAGCGCCATTACGTCAAGGACGGGCGTCTCCTGGCGGCGGAAGCCGCGCGGTTCGCGGTGTCGCGCCGTCATTTTGCGCACGGCCCGGGAGGAAAAGATCGCCGTGCCGCCGGACAAGGGGCGGAGCCGCGGCCTCCGGTTCCGCAATTCCCGTCTGAAGAAGCCGCGGGAGCAAGTGGCCTTCTTTTCAGTCTGAAAAATGTCTCTGTTTTTATTGACCGGCATGAGGTGCTGCACAATATCACCTGGACCATGCATGAGGGCGAGCGCTGGCAACTGCTCGGCACCAACGGCTCCGGAAAGTCCACCCTGCTGCGCCTTCTGGCCGGGGATGAATTCGCCGCAGCCGGCGGAGAGATACAGCGGTATCTGCCGCGTCGCGGCGGTTCTGTGCGCACGCTGGAGCAGCTGCGCAAGGGCGTGCGTCTTGTCAGCGATCTCGCGCAGGCTCTGTACGCGTATGATCTGAGCGGCCTTGAACTCGTCTGTTCCGGCTTTGACAACACCATCGGGATATATCGGAATTTCACCGGGGATGAGATGCAAAACGCCCGCGCGGTCATGGCGGAGCTTCGGGTGAGTCATCTGGCTGACGTCTCCATCCGGCGGCTTTCCAGCGGGCAGTTGCGGTGTCTTTTCCTGGCGCGGGCTCTTGTGGGGGAACCGGAGATTCTGTTGCTTGACGAACCCTGCAACGGTCTTGATGAAGAAAATCGTCTGCGTTATCTGGATATTCTGGACAGCCTGGCCGAGCGCGGAATGCATTTTGTCTTTGTGTCCCATTACAACCAGGACGCACCCCTGTGCATCAACCGCAGAGCCAGGATGGAAAACGGCCGGCTTGTTCAAAGCTGATTGTCCGTTTTTTTGCCCAGTTTCGCGCGCAATATTTCCATACAGACGGGCAGGACCGAAACGACGACGATGCCGTAGACGATGAGACTGAAATTTGCCTGTACCCACGGGATATTGCCCAGAAAATACCCGGCGGAAACAAGTCCGCCGACCCAGAGGGCGCAGCCGGCGATATTGAAAAAAAAGAAAGCCGGCGGGAACATGAGGGCAATGCCCGCCACAAAGGG
>JAISXC010000209.1 GCA_031270875.1 Desulfovibrio sp. | reverse complement strand
GTAAAGACAAAATTACGTGAACGCCAGGCAACGGACGGGGATACCCTTTTTCTGGCAGTCAAAGAAGCTTTCGAATCCATAACGCCTCCAAATGTGCGAGGGTGGTTTGAAAGCTGTGGATATTTTCAATAGCAAAATGCTCTAGATTGTATAATAGAGCCAAAAATTTTAATAAATAAACAACAATATCAAAGCATTGCTTGATTTAGCCAAATCCGCTTGGGGAATTGGAATTGCGCCTGCCAGACAGGCGCAAAAACCGTAGGTTTTACAGGGGGCAGGCTGGCTTTGCCTGCCTGCGGCTCTCCAAATGAAATGGAACATTTTATTTGGAATCAGAATAAGATAAGGGTGCAGGCAAGCTGAACTCCATCGCGTTTACGCTGAAAACTGTACAATATTGCAAAATTGCGGCAAACTCCGTCCGGCGTCAGCAGTGCGGGATCGAATCCTACTCCGGGCACCGGGGAAACCAACAAGGCCAATAGCGGGAAATAACGCATGCCGGAACTGCCGGAAGTGGAAACCATCGCCAGAACTCTGGCTCCCCGGATTGTCGGAAGCAGCATAACCTCGGTGTATGTGCTCCGTTGCGCAAGCCTCGCCGCGGGAGCAGCCCTTCTGCCGTCGCTTGCCAAAGCGCGCATTCGGCAGGTGGCGCGTCGGGGAAAGCTGCTCGTACTGTGCCTTGACCGCGACAGGGACGCCGATGCCGTCCCCATCCCTGTGCCGGGGCTTCCCCCGGCATCGCTGTATCTGGTGTTCCACCTCAGAATGACCGGAAGTTTTTTCGTACATCCTCCGGGAACAGCCGCTCTCAAACACACACGGCTCATTTTCGATCTGGAAAAAAGCGACTCGGAAAACACTGCAGCCTGCGGCAGACTTTTCTTTGACGACATCCGCACCTTTGGATACTGCCGCGTCATGCTCCCGAAAGACTTCACCGCCTGGGGGTTTTTTACGTCTCTCGGCCTTGAGCCTCTGAGCGCCGGCAATGAAGACATCGCCCAAACCCTCGGGCGCGGTAGGGGAAACATCAAGGCAGCCCTGCTCGACCAGTGCCGCCTTGCCGGCATCGGCAACATCTATGCCGACGAAGCGCTTTTCCAGGCAAAAATTGCCCCTCAGGCGAAAACGTCCGCCTTGTCCCGGAATGCTTTGCTGCGACTTGCCGCATCTCTCAAGGCCGTGCTCGAACAGGCCGTCAGGGAGTGCGGCAGTTCCATCCGCAACTACCGCGACGCCGCCGGCGATGTCGGCTCCTTTCAGAACAATTTCATGGTATACGGCCGCAAAGGCGAAAAATGCAGGCGTTGCGGAAATACCCTTCTCCATTCCATTGTGGCCGGCCGGACGACAATTCACTGCCCCTGCTGCCAGAACCTGCCTTGACGCGCGTCCCCTGACTTTTTTCACTTTTCCGTCTCCAAAAGACTTGCCCCCCGCCTGCCCGCCGCATATTATAAAAGGACAAAAGGCCGTACCCGGAGAAAAGACGCTTGCAAACATCACAAAACAACACGCCGCCCATTCTTGCAATCATCCTTCCCTGCTATAATGAGGAATCGGTTCTGCCTTCCACCATTGAAACCATTGCCGCCCTGTTGGGAAAAATGGCGGACGACGGACACATATCGGCCGAGAGCTTCGCGTTGTTCATTGATGACGGCAGCCTTGACGCCACATGGGACGTCATCGCGGAGCATCACCGCAGGGACGCGCGCATCCAGGGGTTGAAATTCGCGGGCAACGCGGGCCATCAAAACGCCCTGCTCGCGGGAATGGCGGCGGCTGAGCGGCAGGCCGACTGCGCCATCACCATTGACGCCGACCTTCAGGACGACATTTCGGTCATCCCGGAGATGGTCAGGCGGTTTCAGGCGGGAAGCCATATCGTGTACGGCGTGCGCAGGGACAGAACCACCGACACTTGGTTCAAAAGAACCACGGCCGGCATGTTCTACACGTGCATGCGTCTGCTGGGCGCGCCCGTCGTTCCCGGACATGCCGATTTCCGTCTGGTGAGCAAATTCGCCATGCGAGCCATAGGCAGGTATCCCGAGGGTAATCTTTTTCTGCGTTCCATATTCCCTGACATGAAATTGCGCTCTTCCTGCGTGTATTACGCCAGAAAGGCCAGAACCGCCGGCGAAACCAAATACCCCTTGCGCAAAATGCTGTCTTTCGCTTTCCACGGCATCACCGCCTGCAGCTCCGTCCCTCTGCGTCTGGCCGCGGTTCTCAGTATCCTTACGCTGTTCCTCGCCATGCTGCAAACGGGCGCTTCCCTGGTTGCCTATTTTTCCGGCAATACCATCCCGGGCTGGACATCGCTGATGCTGATAACATTATACCTCGGCTCGGTGCAGCTTTTCTGCATCGCTCTGCTGGGGGAATACCTCGCCAAAGTGTTCACGGAAGTGAAGCGCAGACCGCGCTTCGTTATAGAAAAGGAATTGCGCTGTTCCCTTCTGAACCCGCCGCGCCATGCCGAACGATAAAAGACCAAATCGGGGGAAAACGTTGAATCATGCCGGCACCGCGACGTCCGCCCGTGAGCCCTGGTATGCGGGGCGCCACAAGGACGCGGTTTTTTATCTGCTCACCGCCGTACTGCTGATGGAACTGGCGGTGGGCGGCATAGCCTTTTTTTATGGCGTCATCCACGCGACCCCTCTCACTCCCGGTGGGCCTCCCATGGCGCGCTTTCCCTGGTTCGGCTGGGCCATTGCCGCAGTGCTGGCTCCGGTTGGTTTGCTGTTTATCGTGCATCTGACGGGCTTGTGGCTCTCGCGCACGCTTAACCGCGATCAGGAAGCCGGAGGAGAAACCGATGTGTTGCCGGAGCGCCTCCAGCGATTCTACGCCATTCTGCGCAATACCCCCACCATAGTGGTGCTGACGGGCATATTGCTGCTGGGCGCGGGCCTCTTTTTTGCGGACGGCGCCCTCTCCGGCCTCATCAGTCTCGGCGGACGCCTTCTGGACTATACGCCTTGGATTGCCGGGAGCACGGCCGCTCTGCTGGCCGGCTGCTACATCACCCATCGCATTTTTGTCTACCGCCACCACCGCATGGAGCGGGAATACGCTTACCGCCGTGAAGTCCTGGAGCGCACCGGCATTGTGCTGGCGGACAAAGATTGCGTGGCGCTCCCTGCAAAACAGGACAACACCCTCACCTTGCCGGTGGCCGGTTATCAAGCCCTGCCCGGAACACTTGACGCGGAAAGCGCTGCCGCGGGCGAATCCTCCGTTACGCCGGAGGAAAACGTTCCTCCCCTCTCCGTCGAAGGCGAATCCTGTCCAGAACGAGTTCCGCCAGGGCATTGACGCAGGTCGCCGCCACAGCCGAGCCTCCCCGGCGTCCCAGGAGGGTGAAATGCGGCCAGGGGCTTTGCGCGAGCAGTCTTTTAGACTGAGCCGCGTTCACAAAGCCCACTGGCGTGCCGACGATCAAGGCCGGGGGCGGCGCGCCCGCCTCCAGGGCTTCCAGCAGGGCCAACAGGGCTGTGGGCGCGTTGCCGATGGCGATGATCTGCCCTTCCAGCTTTTCGGCTACAGCCTCCACTGCGGCGCGCGCCCGCGTGACGCCGCTCCGGGTGGCGCTCTCTTCCAAACCGGGAAGTTCCTGCAAGGCTGTCACGCTGACGCCCAGCGGCCGCAAGCGCCGCAAGGGGAGCCCCGCGGCGGCCATGCGCGTGTCGGTGTATACGGCACAGCCGCGTTCCAAGGCCGCCAGTCCCGCCTTCATGGCCTCGCGACTCAAACGCAAATCCGCGACAATGGAAGTGTCGCCCATGGTATGGACGCAACGCCGCGCCACCTGCCAGAGATCGCCCGTAAAAGGACGCGGTTCCGGAATTTCCTCCTCAATGATGGCAAAGGAGCGGGCCTCTATCTCACCGGGGGCTTTTGCCGGATCAAGCTCCATGTCTTCCAGTCTCATCCCGTTATCCCCCGCAGCCATGTTTTCCAAAAGCGTCTGGCTCCTTCGGGGTACAAATGCACCCAGGAACCCGCCGCGCTGCCCTTGCGGCAACCCTCAAATCCCAAATCCGCGCCCGCGCTGTCATACATCCGCCAGATGGGGGCGCATTCAGGTGGCAGTTCCGTTTCCGCCAGTTTTCCGTAATGAAACTCGTGTCCACGCGCCCAAAGAGCATCCTTTCCGGTGTCATCCCCGGTTTTGTGCATCCGCCGCGGCCATCCCGGCAGAGCGCGCACGCTTCTGTATCCGAGAGCGGCCCGTTTCTCTCCCACAACGCAGGCAAGCGGCAACAGGCCGCTGAAAGTATGGTCCATGCCGCCGTAGCGCAGAGAGCGCATCAGATAGATATAACCGCCACACTCGCCGTAAACGGGGCATCCTTGCTCCGCCATTTCCCGAAGGGCTTCAAGCATGGTCGTATTGGCCGCCAGTTCGCGGGCCTGCAGTTCCGGATATCCGCCGGGAAGATACAGAGCGTCGCAGGACGGCGGTGCCGCGTCCGCCAAAGGGGAAAAAAACACGCTTCGCGCGCCGAGTTCCGCCAGAAGATCAGGCAGGTCCGCATAACAGAAGCTGAAAGCCGCGTCACGGGCTATGGCCACGCGGATTTTCCCGGCACGACGCGCGGCTGTTCCGCCCCGTGCGGACGGGCTTCCGCTTTTGCGCTTTCGCCCGGAACCCTTTCCTCCAAAAACACTGATGCGCGCGAGCAGGGCGTCAATATCGCTGTTGATCTCCATCCAGTCGGCCAAGGCCGAAGGATTGAGCACTGATACGGACTCGCGCGCTTCCACTAGGCCCAGATGGCGTGAGGCCAGATGCGGAGCGCCTTCACGCGGCAGCAAGCCCAGCAGCGGCACGCCCGTGCCTTCCTCCACCCCTTTCAGGGCTGCGCGCAATATGGCCTTGTGTTTTTCCCCGCCCACATGTGTGCAAACGAGGCCCGCGAAAGCCAGTTTCTTGCCGCAACCCGCGAACCAGGCAGGACGATGCCGGAGAAAGCCCTCCGCCAGCGCGCCTACCGACTGCCCCATGCCGCCGGCATGGATGAGCAGCAGGACAGGCAAATGAAGCAGCATCGCCAGATGGGCCGAGGAAGCCAGGCCACCGCCGGCACCGTCAGCCGCCCCGTCATACAGCCCCATTGCCCCTTCCACCAGAATTATGTCGGATGAGGCGCGGAGGCGGGAAAAAAGCCGCGCAAGGCCACCGGGAATCCTGCATATCGCCTGTGCGCGCGTATGCCGCTGCGCTTCCGTTGCGGTTTTCCGGCCTGCGGCCTCTGGCGCCGGCGGTCTTGCAGTGCGGCTCATCCACACGTCGAGATTGAACGCGGGCGTTCCGGTGATGGCCGTATGAAAGCCTGCGTCAATATAATCCGGACCGCTTTTTGCCGCCGCGACATTGAATCCCCGCGCTTTGAGGGCGCAGAGCAGGGCCAGCGTCGTCAGGGTTTTGCCCGCTCCGCTGGCGGTGGCCGCCACAAGCAGGGATGGAAAAGTCACCCGCGCCTCAGCGGACGCGCAAAGCGTCAGCGATGACAGCCGCGTCCTCGACGGGCCTGGCTTTCAGACCCAGTTCCGCATGGCCGCCAAAGCAGACAAAACCATTGGGACCATGCTCCACAGTGCCGCCGGAAAGTATCTGCCCGTAAGGCAGTTGCTCGCGCATGTCCTCATGATCCACGCGGCGCGGAAAAATAAAAGGTACCGGCTGCCCGGAAAAATCTTCGACAATCAGATAGTTCATATGCCTCGCTCCCCCGCAGAGGGCGTCTTTCCCTTGTCCGGCATGACGCGGGTATCCCCGCTGTCACTTGCTTCTCCGTCGTTCAAGGTAGCGGCGCACAGCCCTGTTGTGATCTGAAAGGCTTGTGGAAAAAACATGCGCGCCGCCGTCGCTTTCCGCCACAAAATACAAAAAATTGTGCGCTTCCGGCCGCACCGCCGCCCTGAAGGCGGCCATGCCGAAAGAACAAATGGGGCCCGGCGGCAGGCCGGGGTGCTGATACGTATTGTAGGAATTGGCGGCATCCTCCAGATGGGCGCGGCGCAGATTGCCGTCAAAGTTCTCGCCGAGACCGTAGATGACCGTGGGGTCGGCCTGCAGCGGCATTCCCCTCTCAAGCCTGTTCCGGTACACCCCGGCCACGCGCGCCCGTTCCTCGTCACGTCCGGTTTCCTTCTCCACCACCGAGGCCAGAATGACGCACTTTTTCAAAAATTCGGCCGCGGGTTTCGCTCCATCCGGCCACACTTCCGCCGTCTTACGCCAGAAATTGTCCACCATGCGCCCGACAACAGCGCGGGTCTGCGCAGTATCCGGCAGGTCGGGCTTTTTGAGCAGGTAGGTGTCCGGCATGAGAAATCCTTCCGCCGTGGCAAAGGGAATGCCGTAATGACGCAAAAAAACCGTATCTGCAATCACATTGCGAAAATCCTCAAAAACGACAAAACCGGCTTTTTCCAAGGCCTGTCCTGTCTGTCGCCAGGTCAGCCCTTCAGGGATCGTGATGCGAAAGAGTACCGGACGGCCATTCACAAGCTCGTCCAGTGTTTTTTCCGGCAGCCAGCCGGTGTTCATGGCAAAGCGCCCCGCCTGCAAACGGCTGTCCAGTTTTTTCCAACGAGCCAGAAGGCGGAACTTCCGCGCGTCCGTGATAAGACCCTTTTCAACCAGCCGCTCGCAAACAGCGGCAAAGCGCGCCCCCGGAGCAACGTCAAAAAGCACTTCACGGCCGGCCTGCTCCGGGGCTGTGCGCAAAAAGACGCCAGCTTCATGCCAGATCCAGCCGCCGCCGGCGACAGCGCACAAAAGCAGCGAACCGAGCAGACGCAGGAGAATCTTCACGCAAGCCACCGCCTGTCAGGCGGCAGGGACAGAAAGGAGGCAAGAATACGCACGGCCGCCTGCTGGTCCAGCACCGCCCGGCATTTGTCCGCCCTTACTCCGGCTTGGCGCATGTCATGGAGGGCTTCCACGCTGCTGAGTAATTCGGGCATAAAGTATACGGGCAGGTCAATACGCCGTCTGATGCGCTTCGTGACATTGCGCACCTGTCTCGTGGTCTCGCTTTCACTGCCGTTGGCGTGAAGGGGCAGACCCATGACGACGGCTGCAGCCCCGGCTTCCGCGATACGGGCCGCGAGAGCTGCAAGCAGGGCCTTGCGGTCGGAAAAATCACGCAGGGAAAAGGTCGCCAAGGGAAAAGCCATGCGCCCTTCCGGATCCGACACCGCAAGACCGATGCGGGCAAGGCCATAATCTATGCCCACGTATTTCACAATGCCACCATGCCCGCCGCTGATTGCAATTTTTGTATTTTCCGCGTTACAGCCCCATTTTTTCCCGTACCTGAACCAGTGTGCCTTCAGCGAAAGCGCGGGCGCGTTCATTGCCGGCGGCCAGAATATCTTCCACAACACCTTGACGCCGCTCCATCGCAATCCGGCGTTCTTGCAAAGGCGCAAGGAAGGCGCGCAAATTGGCGAGAAATATTTTTTTGCACTCCACGCAGCCC
>JAISXC010000207.1 GCA_031270875.1 Desulfovibrio sp. | reverse complement strand
ATGTGAGGGGGAAAACCCCGCCTGCCGGCGCACGGCTTCGCCCATCTGCTCGGGTACGGGCACGGGACGGAAATGGAGAGGCTTGAGGAAAAGCTTGCCCGGGCTGGCAGTAAGCTTGTAGATAGCGCCTCGTTAACTTTTGGACCGTCCAGAGCAATTTCACTTTGAAATTGCTCTGGCGGCCGCGAGAGCGGACGCCCGCCGCGAAGGCGTAAGCGCAATTTATTTGCACTGTTAAACGCCGGAGCAGGCATAGGCTGGAGAGGGCCGGGGCATCATCTCAAGGGTAAAATGCTCTGCAAGAATTTGCGGGCAAATCCTTGCCGCGAAACATGCGCAGGCGGGCTTTGCCCGCCGTAAGCGAACTGTTTAAGCGTTAATTGCTCTAGGAGCCTGTCGGACAATAGACATCCCGAACAGATAACATACTGAAATAACTAATTATGGATATTTCGCGTTTCACAGCCCATAGTGAATAATTTCAGCATGTTATCCTGATAGACATCGCTTTGTCCGACAAGCTCCTAGGTCAAAGCCGCCGCCGCAACCAACACCGACGATCACAGGCGGGCAGGGCGCGGGTCCCGCAAGTTCCATGGTTTCCAGCACGAACCGCCGCAGGCCGTCCACCCCCCCCGGTGGGGATGCGCATGGCCGTGCGGCTCATGTTCTCGCTCCCCGCACCCTTGGGCGCGATGGTGATTTCCAGCTTGTCGCCCGGCACGATCTCGTACTGTATCAGCGCGGGAGTATTGTCCCCGGTGTTGACGCGTTCAAGGAACGGGTCCCGGACCATGGAGCCGCGCAAAAAGCCATTGGTGTACCTGCGCCTGACGCCTTCGTTGATGGCGTCCTTCAGATTCCCTTCCACATGGACGTCCTGACCTATGGCCACGAAAACGCTGGCTATGCCCCCGTCCTGGCATATGGTGACCTCCTTTGACTCCGCAAGCTCGTAATTGGCGATGATATCGTCAAGCGCCGCCTGCGCCGCCAACCAGCGCTTCCTGACCCCGTAACCGGACAAGCGCATCGCGCACGTCTCAGGGGAGTTTGCGGTTCGCTTCTATGCACAGACTTTCGACCGCGCCGATAATTGCTGTCGCGAGCACGTTCTTCATTGCTCACTCTTTGACAAAAGGGGGTATGGGCGCTTCGCTTTCCACCGCGAAATCGGGGAATTTCTCCAGAATGGCCGGGTTTGCCAGCTGCTTTTTGTAGAGCTTCTTATGGTTGCACGCCTCAATGGGAAGAAACGCGGACAAGTATTTGTACACAAAGGTCGATTCTTCGCTGTAATAGGCGCTGTGCGGCGTGAGCACCACATTGTCCAGCGCGTACAGCGGGTGCTCGGCCGGCATGGGCTCGACCTCAAAAACGTCGAGGCCGGCAAAACCTATCTCGCCGCTCTGCAAGGCCTCGGTCAGCGCGGCGATGTCGATCAGCCCGCCCCTGGCGATATTGACGATCATTGCGTTGTTTTTCATTTTCTTGAACGCCGAGGTGTTGAAGGTATGCTTTGTCTCCTTGGTCAGCGCGGCATGGATGGAAATGATGTCGGATTCCCGCAGCAGCATTTCAAAGTCGACCAGCCGGACGCCAGCTTCTTTCGCCCTTTCCGGCGCAATGAAAGGATCGCAGGTGATTATCGAGGTTTCAAAGCCGTTTTGAAGCATTTTGGCCAGTATCGCGCCGGAACCACCGAAGCCGAACAACCCTACCGTCAGCGAGGACAGATTGCGCGGCGTCGGGCCCTCACCCTTTCGCCAGCGCCCTTGGCGCATGTTTCTGTCATACCAGCAGATGTTCCTCAGGTTGGCCAGTATCAGTCCCATGGCATGTAACGCCAACTCATACACACAGTAACCCGGAACATAATACACGATCTTCCCATGTTCCGTGGCCGCTTCAAGATCCACGGAGTTCAGGCCTATCCCGCAGCGCTGAATTATCTGCAGTTTGGGAAGGCTTTGGATGACCTTTCTCGTGAACGGGGGATTTCCCAGGCACACGGCGACATCCGCGTCCTGCAAAACCTCTGTGAGCAGATCCTCGTCGGTTTCGTTGGCCTTGCGGATTTCGACGTCAAACCCGGTCTCCGCCAGCATTTCAAACTCTTTCCTGTAAAACTCGTAGCGTTTTGCATCATTTGCAAAGCTGTAGTTTAATTGAAGAATAATTGCCTTAATTTTCGACATGCGATACCGTCCTTTTTGCCGCGCTGTTATTTTGCCAGGAGGTCCGGGAGGAACAGAATAATCTGCGGGAAAGCCGTTATAATCGCCAGAACAACCAGCAGCGAAATCAGGAAAGGGAGGGTCGATCTGGCTATCTTTTCAATCGGAACGCCGGAGATTCCCTGGGCGACGAACAGATCGACGCCCACCGGCGGCGTTATGCAGCCGATGGCCATGTTGACGGTCATAATCACACCGAAAGCGACCGGGTCATACCCGATGGCGGTTACCACAGGCAGCAGAACCGGCACGAGGATGATGATCGCTGCGGAAACATTCAGGAAGCAGCCGACTAACAACAGAAAAATGTTTATCAGGAGCATGATGACAAACGCGTTGCTGGACAACTCCAGAAGCCAAGCCGCGATCATCTGGGGAACCTTGTTGGCGGTGACGATGTAACCGAACACCATGGCCGTGGACATGATCAGCATGACAACGGCCGTGCCGATGACTGCGCTTGAGAAAATCGTGTACAGGGAACGGAGCTTCACGTCCCTGTAGACAACCACGCCCACGAACATCCCGTAGAAGCACGCCACCGCAGCTGATTCCGTCGGGGTGAAAATACCTCCGTAAATGCCGCCGAGCACGATCACCGGCATCAGGATCCCCCAGATGCCGTCTTTCAGCGCGCTGATCCTCTCGCCCCAAGGCACCTTAGCAACCTTGCCGTAGCCTTCCCGCCGGCAGACGGCATAGACGACGAGAATCATGGCAAGCCCCATGAGCATGCCCGGAACAAGCCCACCCATGAACAATTTGCCGATGGAGGCGGACGCCGTCACGCCGTAGACGATCATTGCCGTGCTCGGCGGTATGACGATGCCGGTGGTGCCGGCGGAGGCGACGATGGCGGAGGAAAAGTCGCGCTTATAGCCTTTCTTTTCCATTTCCGGGATCAGGGTACCGCCTATTGCTGCGGTGGTCGCCGCGGATGAGCCGGAAATCGCCGCGAAAAACATTGAGGTCACAACGGAGACGATGCCGAGCCCGCCCGTCCAGTGCCCCATAAAGGCGTTGGCGATACGCACGAGCCGCCCGGAAATGCCGCCATGGGTCATAATGGAGCCAGCGAGCATGAAAAAGGGAATGGCCATAAGGGGAAAGGAATCGTTGGCCGAAAACATGCGCTGCGCCGCAACGGTAAGCGGCGTTGTGGCGTCAAGCTCTATGGCGAATATCGCCGCCACGCCCAGAGAGATTGCGATGGGCGTTCCCAGCGCCAGCAGGAGGATGAACGAAGAGAACAAAACAAACGTCAGCATTTGTTATTCGCCTCCAATTTCAAGTTTTTCAGCGGGCGTGACGATGTCGCGCAGAATGCTCGTCAGGGCGAAAAACATCATTATCGCGCCGGAGATGGGCACCACGCTGTAGATATACCCCATGTCCAGCCCCAGGGCCGGAGACGTCTGGGTGGTGGCGATCTCGACGAGGATCATCCCGTACTTGATCAGCACGGCGAACAATATGCAGCTTAGGGCCTGGGACGCGATGATGACCGGCTTTCGTACCCGGATGGGTATGGACTGGATCAGGAGCGTCATGGCAACGTGCCTTTTCCGGCGCAGGCAGCAGCATGCCCCGAGCAAGGACGCCCAGCAGAACAGGAACCGGCAGACTTCTTCCAGCCAGATCACGCCAGCGCTCAATACATACCGGCAAAAGACCTGCACCCCGGCAAAGCACGTCATGGCGGCAAGCATAAGGATGCAGACAAACAAGATGGATTTGTCGAGGGTATCCTCTATTTTCAACAGCACTTCCATTGTAACCCCTCAATATGACTTTCTCCTTGAGCATGGAGCGGCATAACGGCGGGCGATGCGCGCTCGGTCCCTGCCAGTGCCTCGGGCCTTTCCACTTTCAAACTGTCGCTGAGGTCCCTATCCCCAAACCCGAGGCGCACTTGATGCCCGCCCGGCATGGCATGCCGAGCACGCGCCGCCGGAAGGCGCGCATGGACTACGCTGGAGTTTTTTGGAAAAAGCTTGCGTAACCCATGCGTCCCGTTTCCCATGACTGTTATTGCACCGCAACGATTTTATCGATCAACTCCTGGCCGCCGACCTTATCCCTGTACTTCAGCCAGACGGATTTCCCTTTTCCCGCAAACATGGATCTTTCGGCGTTGGTAGGGTAATACACCTTCATACCCTTGGATTTCATATCCTCAATGGCGTCCAGATCTTGTTTGGCGTTCATGGCGCGCTCGATGTCGCGATACTTGACGAACAGCTCCTTGATGATTTTGGCGTTTTCCGGCCCAACCTTTTTCTCGACAAAGTTACTCATGATGGCCACGGACGGGGAGTAGCTGTGGTTCGTTATCGTCAGGAAACTCGTCACTTCATACCCTTTGTCGGAATAGAGCGAGGCTATGGTATTGTCGGCTCCGTCCACAGTTCCCTGCTGCAGCGCCGAATACAGCTCGCCGAGAGCCATGGGGGTCGGCGTTGCGCCAAGAGCGGCAAAAATGTCCACCATGATCTGTGCGTCCTGGCAACGCAACTTCAGGCCAACCAGGTCCTTAGGGGTCCTGATTTCCCGTTTGGCGTTAAAGAACACCCGCCAGCCATTCTCCCACGCAGCCAAAAAGACCCCGACCCTGCCGATGCCGGAGAAAATTTCCTGCCCCACTTCGCTGTCGAGCACTTTGTACGCGTGCTCTTTGTCCCGGAAAATAAACGGCAGATCCACCACGCTGACCTTGGGTGAAAAATTCGACAAAATGCTTGTCCCGGAAACCACGAAATCAATGGAACCCATCTGTAACCCTTCGATAAGCTCCTTTTGCGAGCCTAGCTGGGCGGACGGATATACTTCCATTTTCACCTGGCCGTTGGTTCTCGCGGCAAGTTCCTCGGCCAGCAACACCGCGCATTTGTGATACGGGTGCACCGTATTGCTGATATGTCCCAGCTTCAGAACGACAGGGCCTTTGCCGGCCAGCGCTTCCGACGTATTGCCGAACACCCCGTGCCCAGCCAGGGAGATCGTCAGGACCATCACGACATTGGCAAGAAAAGCACCTATTTTTCTACTCTTTTTCATACTCCGTTCTCCATTGTTACAAAGTCCGTGTTTGCAGATGATGGTAATTTGCCTTTTCTCTGGCTTCCCTGAGAGTGGCATTATTTTCAATTTCTTTTCGGATGAATTTTTCCGTGTCATCAATGTGCTCAGCGGCTTTCAAGACTTCTTCAGCGCACGTTCGGGGTATGACCACGATGCCGCTGTCGTCCCCCAGAATGATGTCGCCCGGCGCCACCGAAACGCCGGACAGCGAAACGGTTTGATTGACGGATTCCACCTCGACCCTGTCTTTTCCGGTTACCATGTAATATCCCTTCGCGAACATCGGGTACCCGATATCCTTAAGGGCCGGGACATCTCTGCAAACCCCGTCGATAACCGTTCCCTCGACACCTCCCTTTTTCGCGACGACCGACATGATATCGCCCCAGACCGTGCAGTAATCCCGGCCGCCGTTGTCGATAACCACCACCTCTCCAGGCTTCACGTCATCCAGAAAGTCGCCCACGCTTCCTTTCGCGGGCCGGCATGGCACGTACCGCACCGTAAAAGCGGTGCCGCAAATCTTTTTGCCCGGAAGCACCGGTTTTATCCCGTGCGCGCCACCTGAAACGCCAAGCCTGTCCAGCGCATCGGAAACACATGTCGTATCCAGCGCTTTAAACCTTGCTACCAACTCCTTCATATGCCACTCCACCATTCGTCTTTAGAGGATTTTGCGCTTGAGAGTATCATTCAACAGCGGGCAAAGCCCGCCTACGATACTCTCGCTGGCCTTGTTACACTTCGCCTCACAAGGGCAGAGCATTTTATCAGAAATAGATGTTTTCACTTTTTCAGATCTGACAGCCCTTGCTCTGCAAAATCGCGTCGACCCAGCTAATGTCAAAGGTTCCTGCTTCGATATCGGCCATCATTTTCGCCTCTTTGACGCCTACCGCCGCGACCTCCTCAAGAATAGCCGCGGCTTCCCAGGGACGCACGGCGAGAAGACCGTCGCCGTCGCCGATAATGATATCCCCGGGATGGACCACCTGGCCG
>JAISXC010000169.1 GCA_031270875.1 Desulfovibrio sp. | reverse complement strand
GGCTTCCCTGTATTCCTTCACCACCTTGGTTCATGCCTTGAAAAGCGCCGCCGCCAACATCGGCGCGAACGAATTGTCGCAAAGCGCCGCATTTCTGGAGAGGGCGGGCCGTGAAGCTGGTCTGTCCGTGATCCGCGACAAGCTCCCTTCATTCCGTAAGGAGCTTGCCGCGCTGATGACGCAAATCGGCGAATTTGCACGGCCGGAGCACTCCGGGGACGGTGCGGAACCAATTCCTCCAGAAATGAGGGAAGCCTTGACGCACTTGCTGGAAGCATTGAAAGCGAAGGATTTTGACGAGGTGGACGCCTTGCTGGCGTGTCTGCAAGCCCTGCCGTTGACCGGAAAGATCCGTGCCGCCGTATCCGAACTGGCTGATTTAATTTTAATTGCCGATTTCGGGAGGGCTACGGACAGACTGGCTGATATACTGATGCGGCGCAACGATGGATGAAAGCACGGGGAGGTGGCGGACGCGGCGCTGCAAGCAGCGCAGTCCGCAGTTGTCGTGTGCGCCTTGCCGGTGATATGGCGCTCTGGCGGCAAGACCTCGGCGAAAGCGCCAAAAGAATTTTCCAATCCATGATTTTTGTGGGTATCCTGTCGGGTATCTCACTTTTTTATTCATAATATATTCTATTAAATCAATATATTATTCCATAATAACATAGCCAACGTCGAACCGATGGCTAAGAAGCGAGGCCCGTACAAAAAGCGCATCCAAAAAATTCAAATTAGGACACCACCCAATTTTCATGGCAACAGAGCATTGCGTCGGCCGGAGTGACAGGTCAAACATAAGCCGTATACGCAGTGAGCCTCCTCCTCTGATAATTGTTCATTGCGCCATAGGGTGACACATCATTTGCCGTCATGGCATTCCCCCCTCTCCTCCGGAACATGATGCGCATGTCCCGAGATTTCATCGTCGACATGTCTATGGTGCGCGTGTCCACGTCTGTGCCAATCGCCGTGACCATCGTGACCATGCCGGCCTCGCCCGTGCGGGTACCCGGCCCCGTGATCATGGTAGTGGACATGCCCGGAGGCACTCTTTTCCAGAGCGCGGATAATCTTGTCCAAAAGCTCCGCCAACTGCTGCCGCTCCTCCCCGGAAAGAGAGGCAAAGAGGGCATCCGCGCTTTTTCGTCTGACATCCTCATTGGCTGCGGCAGCGGCGGAACCCCGCCCGGTGACGGTAATAAGAAAATTGCGCTTGTCCTGCTCATCATGCCTGCGCTCAATAAAACCGCGATGCTCCAATTTGCCCAAAATTTCGCTCAGGGAGGCCGAACGGACATTGAGCATTTCCTGAAGCTCACGCTGGTTCATGGATTTTCTGCCCTTGAGCAGGGCGAGCACACGCATTTGCGCATGTTCCGCGTGTCCGTGATGGTGATGGGCGCGGGCCATAAATTTGACGGCCCGGTGGAAAAGCACGGCCAGATTTTCACTGCTTGCGCCGGCTGCCTCATTATTTTCGCTCATTTCAGTTTCCTTTTGCTTTCGCATACGCGGCCCCCTTGCCGCAAGCGGGAGACGCCAGGGGGCAATGTTTGTCGCACAGAGGGCATTGGCTGGAAATCTCCTCGCGAATCCCGGCATACGGGGCCCCGCGCAAGCTCCAGGCGCCTTGCGGGTGTCCCGACAGACCATGTCCATGCCCGTGTCCGTGGAAACGGTGATGAGCCGAATGACGGCGTTTTGCAAAAAATTCAAACATACGGTTCTCCTTATGTCATTTAGAAGGTGCCTTTGCTTTGGAGAATAAGTTCGCGGTTGCGGCAAGTCAAGAAAAAAATAAAGGCACCTTCATTTTTTATCAACAAAACGGCGCGGACGAAAGCAGAGCAATCGCATGAATCAAATAATCTCCGCAGCCAAGGCCGAAGCCAAGAATTCGTCATCCCAACCGGCACGTTTGCGTCGGACGCGCATACTCTTCTTGTCGGGTATGAAGATCCGGTTTGCTATCGACTGCGACCATGCCCGGCGCAATGAGTGAGGCAGACGGTCATCAGCAGGAGAGGTGCGCCCAAAAACCGAAATAGCCACTTTAAGGCGACAAGAAAAACTGCAGAAACTTCATTTTTGAATCACCTGGAGGCTTCCAGAACCCAAAATGGCGACTCAAAAAGCTCTTTCGTGAATCTCACACCCGCTCATGCGCAAGGGCGTGGTGGAGTATGGCGGCAACACATTCTTGACAACAGCCTGACATTCTCCTAGGTAATGGATTTTCTTTTTCATCAAAAAAAGGAGAAGCATGGGCGTAATCCACGCTGACAAAAATCTTGACGTCTTAGGCGATGACGCGCGCGCGCAGACCAGGACGCCCGCCGCCCATGCGGTACGGATCGCTCTTTCCGGTAATCCGAATTCCGGCAAAAGCACTGTTTTTAACGGCTATACCGGCGCGCGGCAGCATGTGGGCAACTATCCCGGCGTTACGGTGGAAAAGAAGGAAGGGAACGCCGTATGCCGCGGCAGGGCGGTAACACTGGTGGATTTGCCCGGAACCTATTCTCTGACCGCCTATTCGCAGGAAGAGCTTGTCGCCCGACGAGAGATCTCCTCAGGCCAGGTACGGGCCGTCATTGATCTTGTCGAGGCGTCCGCGCTTGACCGCAATATGCTGCTGGCGGTGCAACTTCTTGAGATGGGCGTACCTGTGGTGGTCGGCTGCAACATGATGGATGAAGCCCGCAATGCCGGCATACATATTGACACCGAACGCCTTTCCGTCCTGCTTGGCGCGCCTGTTGTGCCGATGGTCGGCCGAAGCGGCGAAGGCCTTGAAGAAGCGCTTTCCGCCGCCGTGGAACTGGCCGACAAGGGGCCTCGCGAGCCCTTGCGCATCTCCTACGGCCCGGATTTGGATGAACTTCTCGACGGCATGGAAAAAATGATTGACGAAAAGGGCATTTTAGCCGGCCGCTACCACCCCCGCTGGACGGCTGTTAAACTTGTTGAAGGAGATGAGGAAATCCGCCGTGAAGTGGCGCTGGCGGACGGGCAAACGGAAAATCGGCTCATGGCCGTCCGCGAGAAAACCGCCGCGCATATCGCGGACACCCTCAAAGCCGATATGGAAGGGATTGTCATTGATTACCGTTACGGTTATGTAAACGCCCTTCTGCGCGACGGCGTCATACGGAGAGAACCGGGCAGGGACCGCTTGGCGGTTACCGACAAACTGGACAAAGTGCTGACCAACAGCCTTTTCGGCCCCCTGTTCATGCTTGGCATCCTGTTCCTGGTATTTCAATTCACCTTCACGGCGGGCGCATTGCCGCAGACCTGGATTGAAAGCGGCTTTGCTGCTCTGGGGGAGTTTTTGGGCGACAATCTGCCCGACGGTCTTGTCAAATCCCTGGTCGTGGACGGCGTGATCGCAGGAGTGGGTGGCGTGATCAGCTTTGTTCCTCTGATTCTCATCATGTTCGCCTTTATTTCCCTGATGGAAGACAGCGGCTACATGGCGCGCATAGCCTACATGATGGACCGTATTTTCCGCTTGTTCGGTCTCCACGGAGCTTCCGTCATGCCGTACATTATTTCCGGCGGCATTGCCGGCGGCTGCGCCATCCCCGGAGTCATGGCCACGCGCACGCTACGGAGCCCCAAGGAGAAGCTCGCGACTCTTCTCACTTTGCCCTACATGACATGCGGGGCAAAATTGCCGGTGCTGCTCATGCTTGCCGGCGCCTTTTTCCCCGACAGCGCGGCCTTGGTCATGTTTTTCATCATGTTGGCGGGCTGGGCGGCGGCCCTCTGCGTGGCGCTCGTCCTGCGTTTGTCCGTCGTCAAGGGACACGGCACGCCCTTTGTCATGGAGCTGCCTCCCTACCGCATGCCCACGCTTTTCGGCGTACTGCTGCATTGTTGGGAACGCGCCTGGATGTATCTGAAAAAGGCCGGCACCATTTTGGTGGCCCTGTCCGTGCTTATATGGGCCACCATGACATTTCCTTCCCTGCCTGAGAAAAATGCCACGCCGTATCAGCAAAAAATGGAACAACTCAGCAAGGGGCTTGAAAAACTCAAAAGCGGCGGCGATGCGGATGACGCGGCAATTTCGATGGAACGCGCTGTCCTTGAGAAAGAGCTGGCCCAAACGACGGCGGCTCTGGGGAGGGAAAAACTGGCCTGGTCTCTCGCCGGACGTACCGGCAAGTGGCTGGAAACCTTCACCCGGCCTGCCGGTTTTGACTGGCGCACCGACATAGCCCTCATAGCCGGCATAGCCGCAAAAGAAGCTGTTCTGGGCACACTCGGCACGGCCTATTCCCTAGGAGAAATAAAGGAGAATGAAACCGAGCCTCTTGCCGAAAGACTCAAGGCTGATCCCGCTTGGTCAAAAGCCACGGCCTTGGCGCTCATGCTGTTTGTTCTTCTGTATTCCCCCTGTTTCGTGGCCCTCGTTATCATTCGTCAGGAGGCCGGAAGTTGGGGGTGGGTGGCTTTCAGCATGATTTTCAACACGTTTTTCGCCTATGTTACGGCAGTCTGCGTATTTCAGGCAGGCCAGCTGATCTGGGGATGATCCCTTGTCGCTCCAGATGCGACTTGCGCTTGACATTACAGGCCAAGACTTTCTAATAAACAACGTCAATGCGCCGTGCTTGGCAAACGCGCCCGTAGCTCAGTCGGACAGAGCGATCGCCTCCTAAGCGATAGGCCACAGGTTCAATTCCTGTCGGGCGCGCCAGAAATGACAAGGGCTTTCAGGAAACGACACTGAAAGCTCTTTTTTCTTCCCCACACCATTCCCCACACACAAGACGAAAATGATATTTTCAAACATTCATTGCGTCCAGGGGCTGAAAGTTTGAAGCGCATCCAGAACTGAAGTTTTCTGAAGTAGTTCTGAGCCGATGCGAAAAGATGAGAAACAAAATCCCTATGGGCTTCTGTCGTATCTGTTGTATGTGTTGCCAACCCTTGCGGCTGTGGTGTTTCCCGGCGCAACAGTATGTGTTGCCAACTGTTGTATCTGTCGTTTGGCCGGTCCCGCAATCAGTTTCGACAAGGTGAGTGAATGCTCCACCGGCTAAAGCCGGTGGCTTCGGATAACAGCTAAAGCTGGCGGTTGCGGCTGAAGCCACTCCCCGGTATCGGAGCCGCTATGGGCTGCCCTCGTCCTCAACTTTA
>JAISXC010000101.1 GCA_031270875.1 Desulfovibrio sp. | reverse complement strand
CTTCACGGATTCCAGAGTGGATTTTGCGCTGCGGACGCGGGAGCGGGCCGCAAAACCGTCCCAAATGGGCTGCACAAGCGTCGCGCTGTAGCCCACGACCGACCACATCTGGCTGTCATTGTCCAGAAACCTGCTGGAAGAATCGCTGATTACGCCGTACCCGGCCCGACCGGAAACATCGACGCGCGGCCCGAAGCCGGCCCTGGCCCGGTCCACTTCATGCTCAAGCACATCGCGGTTTTCCAGCATGCCCCGCAAATTACGGTGCGTGCGCAGGACGCCGTATATTGTGTCATCAACGCTGATCGTCTGCCCCGGCTGCGGCGGAGGCGGATAGTCCGCTTCTGCCGCAAGCCCGGCAGCCGGGCAGACAACAATCAGAAAAAAGGAAAAAAGAACACGTTTCATAAACACCCCCCTTTTGCCCTGGCAACACGCGCGAAGTGAAAAGCGTCAGTCCCAGACCCCCGATATCCCGTGAATGCCAATTAACGAAACCGATAAACCAATCTTCCAGGCGATCTTGTACTTGCCCTTAATCGGTTATTTTCTCTTTTTTATTACCCTGTGCCGTCCTTCATCCGGCACAAAAAAAGCCGCTGAAAGATCTGCTGAACCTCCGGGAATGAATATCCGAAAACTTATATGATTCCGGCCTGTTTGATGTTGCTTCCCAATTATAATGGTTGTATCCTATATCCATCATGGAAAAATGTCAATATTGAACAACAATTTTTTGTAAGATTTTATGTTTTTGATATTTTTTTCTTCATGTCTCCAATTACTAATAACCATAATTATTGTTTCTCTGAAGATATTCTATAAAATTTTAAATAATACTATATCAAAAATATTTTGAAACTTTTTATATACTATCTCTAAAAACGCAGCGGTGGAAATTCATTTCCACCGCTGCGTTAACATACCTTGCCGGTAAAAGAGACTATGGCATATTCCGACGCGATTCCTCAGGCACATCCTCCGTTGCGCTCCGCTCCCGCTCTGCCGCTTGAGGGCGACTGATCGACTGGTCGGCAGGAGCGTTCTCCGGCTCAAAAACAGGCTCCACCGTGGAAAGCGCGGGAGATGGCGGAAGTTCCGGCCGCCCCGCGGGGGATTTGTCCGGTACCGCCAAACCATCGCGCCGCCACAGCATTATATAGTTGCCCCAGAACCGGGGTTCAAGCCACAGCATGACAGGCTGGACCAGAACAGCCGCCAGCAGGATACATGCGAGCAAGGAGCCGGCGGGTCTTGTCAGATTTGTAAAACGGACGAGAATGAAAGCCGCCGCCAGACAGCAGAGTCCGATTCCCGGCAGGGCCAGATCATCTGAAAACCCAGGCGCTAGGGTAAGGTGGAATGTCTGTGCGAGCCAATCTCTTGAGGGGCTGAAACTTAACGCCGTCAGCCCCGCAGCCGCAACAAGCAGGCAAAGAACCACAAACAAATAGAAAAACCGGCTGCCGGAGTTTGAGAGGCGCAGCAGGGCTTTGCCCAGAAGCAGGGCCGCCAGGCAGCATATCATCACATCCGGCCCGGTGGAGCCGGACGCGATCGGAGACAGCAGAACGGCGCACACGAGGGAAATCCATACAAAGGCGGAACCGCTGCAGCCCGCACGCGCGGCCTTGAGAGATTTCGCCGCCTCATTCACCACGCGGGGCCAGGAAACAAAAACAACAAGGCCCAACCAGGGGAAAAGCCCCAAAAGACCCACGCCGGCATCGGGCAGGGCGCGCCGCCAGACTTCCGCCTGCGGATTTCCGGAAGGCAAAAGGATGTCGCGCAGTTGCTGAAGATATTCGCCGGCATGCCCCCAGAACATCACGCCGCCGAGCCAGACGGCGATCAACACAAGGCTCAAGGCAAAGCCGAGTACGGCATCAAGCTTTTGCGCGCGACGAAAGCGGCCGAGCCAGCAGAGAAAAATCAGCGAGCTCAAAAAAGGCAGAAACAGATAATACGGCCCTCCAGTCAGAGCGGCCAGCGCGGCAAGCAAAAAACCCGACGGAACGGCAGGGCCGGTGCCTTCCCTTTGCCAGCCGCGGCAAAAACAACAAAAAGAAAACAAGGTCAGCGCGACCGCCAAAGTTTCGGGGCTGACAAAATTTGCCAGCAGCGCGGAAACCGGCGCGCAAAGCAATATCAGGCCGGCCGACAGCGCCGCGCGCGGGCCGAAGCCGGCCGCGACGCTCAAACACCAGGCGCCCAGCAGCGTCAGGAGTGAGCAAAAAGCTCCCAGGCATGCGGTCAGTATCTGGAATGTGGCCGTTTCGCCAAAATATCTTGAGAATTTGAGAATAATCGCAAAAAAAGCTGAAAGACCGGGGAATTGGGCCACTCCTCCGGCGGAGGGGGCCATCCATGCTCCCTGCTGCATGACGTGACGCAGAATCCGGCCGCTCTCCGACTCAGGCGGGAAAGGAAGCATCTTGCCAAAAAACGCCGGCCAGACATACAGGGCAAGCACGCAGATCAGGAGCAGCGGCCCCAGACGGCTTGCTCCTTCAAAGCATTTTTGCAACCGCCCTTCCCGGGGCGGCGCATCGCGCTCCGCCTCCGCAGCGGAAGAATTTTCCTTTTCAACGCTTCCAGGCGCGGCGCCGGCTGACTCAAGGCCCAAGGTATCTGCTTTCATATCATTCTCCTTATGTAATCAATAAATCAGCAAATGCCGTGACTGATGCGGCTCAAGCGTCAATACAAGCCGGTTTCCCTGTATTGCCGTCACTTCGCCGCCGGCAATATCGCGCGCGTGTTTTCCATGCATCTCCTGAGGAAGATTTATGGAGAAGTCACTGCGTTCGGTTGAAAAATTTGTCGCAAGCAGCCAGTGACGCTTGTCCGGAAGTTTGCTCAGGGCCGCCGCGCAACCGGCGGGGCCGGTCATTATCGCCCGCAAAGATCCCCGATGCAAACCCGCCTCCCGGCGGGCCAGCAAAAGATTTCCGACGGCGTGCAAGAAACTCGCGCCGTCAGCCCACTGGGTCTGCAATGTTCCAAAAGCGAGAGAAGCCTGAGGCAGACCCAGGGGGGACTGTCCGTTCATTCCCCACACGGGCGCCACAGATGCGCCGCCGCCGGCGGGCGCGTCAGGGGCCAGCGCTCCGGTCAGATCATGCGGACTGATAAAAACGAGGCCCGGCAATCCGATCCTCCAGGAAAGCAGGGAAAGGCAGGCCTGCCGCAAGGCCTGCGCGCTTTCCGGCAGGGCGGGCAGCCCCGCGTCCAGACGCAACGCGCGCGCGGCCAGGGAGGCGGCTGTCACCCGGCTGCGCGAATTTTTACCCGGGTCTCCCGCCAGAGCCTGAGCCTTCCGGATCAGTCCGGCCCCATCCGTCACCTCCAGAAAAGCCCGCCAGTCCACACTGACTCCGTCATGCAGACCGCGCGCCAAACGGCCGTGTTCCACCCCCGACGCGATTGAAGCGCGCAAAAGCGCCACCAGGGGAGCAACGTCCGCGCTGAGCAGAGCATACGCGACGGCCGGCCACGTGGCCGCGTCTCTGGCAAAATCCACAGCGCCGTTGAGGATGTGGTGCGTCAGAGACTGGGGCAAAACGTCCGCCTGCATCAGCCAGCCCCCATAACGGTGGACTTCGCGGGCTATATCGTTGATGGCCTCCGGCGCGGGGGTCAATTCGCCCCATTGTCCTCCCTGCGGGGCGCGGGCGTCCGGCACATCCTGACGCGCGTCAAGCCCCATAAGAGCTTCCAGCTTGACGGCCGCGAGCGCCTGCCGCTGTATGCCTGTATGCTGTATGACGGCGGCCGAAAAAATACGGCGGGCGTTGCCGGAAGGGTCTTGCCAAAGGAGTACCGGCCGCAGCACATTACCGCAATACCGATACAGCCAGCGGCGCGCTTGCCCGTCAGCCCCGTGTATTTCTCCGGTAACGGCCCAGCCGCCTCGACTTGCCCAGGGCAGCGCATCCCTGGTCAAATGCGCGGGCAGCAAGCCCTCATCGGCAAATTTTGCCGTTGCGGCCGTGGGCAGCGGTTTACAGTCCCACTCGGAAGCGGAGGCCGGCAGCATTTCCCAGTACTTTGGCGGAACCGGCACCATCGCGTAAATGCCGTCAAAACGTGAAGCCTGTCTGGCCTGAAGCATGAAATCCGGCCCCATCCCCGTAGCGGCCGGGGGCAGAGCGCCTCCAAGCTGTATCCGGGCTTTCTCCAGAACATCGGCCAATTTCTCGAAATCGTCGTCTTTGCCCAGCGCGTGGTTAAAACGCAAAGAGACAGTGTCGTCTCCGTCCGTCTCGTCCGACATCCGCGGATCGGCGGGATTCCAAACGTCAGCGCGCTCTCCGGCCGGAGCCACATAGATTCCCGTGAGGCCCATTCCGGACAGGTATGCCAGGAAATCCGTTTCCGCAAGGGCCGCAAACAGCGGACGACCTCCGGCGGCAATCAGATTCGGATTGACCTCAAGCCAGTTCGGGGATGCCTCAAGCAGCAGGTTCGGGCGTCGCGCCGCGGCGCTGTTGCGCCAAAGAATCTGTGTTCCGGAAATATCGGACGTGAATTGCGATGCGGCCCTCAGCATGGATTGGTGCTCAAGCCATTGCAGATACGCCGGATCCGCCCTCGGCAGTGGCGCGCCGGAGGCCGAACCCGACGGCCCTTTGGAGACAGCCGGGTGACGATGCGGCGCGCAGGCCGCGACAACCGAAAGCAGCAGCAAAAATAGGGCCCATTTTCCCGCGGCATATCGGCGCACAAAAAACATCATGCCCACGGCACCAACCTGTTGTTCAATCCGTGGAAGATTTTTCGGCTTTTGCCCTGTTCCACAGAGAATCCTTTTCTTCGGGCGGAAGGGAGGCAAAGTCCTGTCCCTGTTCCTCCGCAAGAACCTCCATGCGGGCAAAACGCCGCAAAAATCTCCGCGTGGCGAGGTCCAAGGCCTCATTGGCCTTGATTCCTTTTCGACGGCCAAGCTCAACAAGCGAAAAAAGCAGATCACCGAATTCATGTCTGCCGGCGTCAGCATCCTCCCTGGCGTCAGCATCAAGCCATTCGAGCCATTCCGCCTCCACCTGCTGCGCCGCGGCTTCATCATCCTTCCAGGTGAAACCGACTCTGGCCGCTCTGGAGTGAATCCGGTACGCCTTTATCAGCGGGGGCAACGTATCGGGGAGAGTGGCGAAAACACCCTGTGGGGCACCGTTTTCCCCCTCATGCTCACTCCTTTTGATTTGCTCCCAGGCCTCAAGCTGCTCGTTGATGCCGCTGAAAACTCTGTCGCCGAAAACATGCGGATGGCGGCGGATCATCTTTTCCCTGCTGACGTTCAGCGCGTCGCCAAACCCGAATTTACCCCGCTTTTCATAAAGGCGGCTGACAAAAAGCAGTAAAAATACCACGTCACCGAGTTCCTCGCAAACGTCGGCTGCTTTTCCGGAACGGATGGCGCTGACGAGTTCGTGGCTCTCCTCAATAATATAATCTCCAAGACGTTCAGGAGTCTGCGCTTTGTCCCAGGGGCAGCCCTCCGGGCCGATGAGTCTGTCAATAACGGCGAAAAGTTTTTCCAGAGCGGGAGATGGCATTCTGTCTTCCTCGTGCTTGTTTGGCGTTGAGGCCGGGGCGTTCCCTGGCGGATTCACAGACCGGCCCTGACGCGCAGCTCCAGCGGCAGCCAGCTTCGGGCCTGCTCCATCAGCGCGCTCAGATACGGCAAGGTGCGCGACTGTTTCATAAAAGGTTCGTCAGGAAAAAATTTTTGCAAAACCATCAGGGCAAACGCGCAGAGCAGCATTCCCTTGGCAAAACCGACAAGCGTGCCGGCGGCCTTGTCCACCCAGGAAACGAAGGAAAAGACGAGAATTTTTTGCAATACACGCGCCAGAAGACCAACAGCAAGAATGACGGCCAGAAAAATCAAGACATAAGCGACGATGACGCGCCATGACGGCTCATTGATAAAACCCAAACGGCCCGCCAGCGAAGGATGCCAGGTCTGCGCCGCCCAAAATCCGCCCAAAAGCGAGACAAGGCCCGCCACTTCACCGACAAAGCCTTGTAAAAATCCCCGTCCGGAGAAAAAAACCAGCACGAGAACAATGACCAGATCGAAAATATCCTGTCCCATCCTGAACTCCCTTAACATTGTCATGGCAACATAGCAAAAGCCCATTAAAGATACAATTGCATAGCCCATGGATTCAGGGGCATTCTGTTCTTGATGAAGTCCGGAAAAAGCGCACCGGGCCGCGCCATATCAGGAGGCGGATACGGCAACCGTCGGGCTCTCGCTTTTGGACTTTTTCGGGACGGTCCCCGACCCGCGCTCTTCTCCCGCTTCCGGGGAGAGCAGAATGACTCTGGATTTTTATCCGCCCCTTGCTTTTGTATGACGGAAAGGATACGATAGCCGCAACAAACCTCCACGAGACGAGGAAGCGGTCAGGATCACCGTGGACGGCCGGTGAACGCATTTTGACCCGTCGCCGGTCGGCCTGTTCCCGCGGATAAATGTAAAAATCCGTCACCGCTTCAGCGCCGTCGGGGAGAGGAGGAAAGAAGTCCCATCCTGATTGGCAAACATCTCGCCTTCCTTGTCCTGACCTGCCTGCTGATCGGGCTGCAGCCGGGCCGCGCGCACGCGAAAACGCCGCCGGAGTATCCCGTGTTCCATAAATACACGGAGATTCCCGGCGTTACGGACGAAGAAATCGCCGCTGTGGAAGCCCTGAAAAAACGTTACGGCGGCTTCACCTTCGCCGCGCTCTACACCACTGAGTCCTTCCGCAGGGATGACGGGAGCATCGGCGGGTTCGCCGGTCTGTTCTGCGCCTGGCTGACAGATTTGTTCGGCGTGCCCTTCAAGCTGGACATTGTCGAATGGGACTCGCTCGTTGCGGGACTGGCCTCCCGCGAGATCAATTTTACCGGGATTTTGACGGCAACCCCCGAGCGCCGGAAAACCTACTTCATGACCGACGCCATAGCCGAGCGGTCCATTAAATACTTTCGGCCGGCCGGCAGCGAAGCATTGTCCGGACTTGCGGCCCGACGCCCACTGCGCTTCGCCTTTCTGGAAGGCGCCACGACCGACGGCGACGTCAGAGATGCCGCCGACACGCCCTTTGCCGCCACCTACGTGAAGGACTACGACGAGGCCGTGGCCCTGCTGCGTAACGGAAGCGTCGACGCATTTTTCGACGAGGGGCCCGCTGAAGCGGCTTTTGACGCGTACGCCGACATCGCAACGGCGGAATATTTCCCGCAGATTTACGTACCCGTTTCCCTTTCCACAGCCAATCCCGAACTCGCTCCCATTATCAGTGTTGTGCAGAAATACTTGAACCTGGGCGCCGTTTACCACCTGACGGCGCTCTATAACCGGGGAGAGGACGAATACCGGAAGCACAAATTTTTCCGTCAGCTCACAGAGGAAGAAATCGCCTACCTGCGCGCGCACCGCGACGGGCGGGAGATCCCCGTCGCGATGGAGTCCGGCACCTATCCGAAGAGTTTCTATAACGCGACGGAGCGGCAGTGGCAGGGCATCGCCGTTGACGTGCTGCGCGAAATCGGCGCGCTTTCCGGGCTTTCCTTCACGCAGGCGAACGAACCCGGCGCGTCCTGGCCGGAACTGCTTGATGCGCTGGCGAAGGGGAAAGCGGCCCTGATCACGGAGTTGATTCCCACTCAGGAACGCCGGGGGCGCTTCCTCTGGCCGGAGACGCCGTACAGCACAGACAACTTCGCCCTTATCTCCCGCGCGGAACAGGAGAACATCAAGGTCAACCAGATCCTCTACTCCTCGGTGGCCGTCGCCCGCGGCACCGCCTACGAGGAAATCTTCGACCGCTGGTTCCCCGACCACCGGCGCGCCGTTCGGCTCAACTCCACGGACGAGTGCCTCGCGGCCCTGGAAAAAGGGGAAGTGGATTTCGTCATGGCAAGCCGCTTGCGGTTGCTGACCATGACGCACTTTCTGGAGAAGCCCGGGTTCAAGGTGAACATCCTGTTCGCAAACACCTTTTC
>JAISXC010000066.1 GCA_031270875.1 Desulfovibrio sp. | reverse complement strand
CCTTCCCCCTTGTAGAAATAACGATACCATTCGGCGGTGTAGCGGATGGTTTCGTCAAATTCAAGGGTCGCTTTCCAGTCAAGATGAGCGAGAGCCTTGTCGCAACAGAGTTTGAGCAGAGTGGCTTCCTTCCTTCCGGCCTGCGCGGCTTTGTCCGTCTCCACACGAAAACCGGGCCAGTTGCGCGCCAGAGCTTGGGCGACTTCAGCCACCGTGTGGCTGAAGTCGGCGGCCGGACCGAAATTGTAGGCCTCGCCGCGAGGGGAGAAGTGATGGCCCCGGTTGTCAAGCAGGCGCGCGCCAAGCCACAGATATCCCGAGAGGGGTTCAAGCACAAGCTGCCAGGGCCGGGTGGACGAGGGACTTCTGATGACGGCGGGCCTGTCTTGGCTCCATGCGCGCACGCAGTCCGGCACAATGCGGTCCGCCGCCCAGTCGCCGCCGCCTATTACGTTGCCGGCGCGGGTTGTGGCGCAGGCCGGCCCGTCCTGGAAGAAACTTTGAAAATAGGAGCGGGCGATGATCTCGGCGCAGCCCTTGGATGCCGAATAAGGGTCTTCTCCGCCGAGATGGTCGGTTTCCCGGTAGCCCCAGATCCATTCGTCGTTGCGGTAGCATTTGTCAGAAGTGATCAGCACGAGCGCCCGCAGCGAAGGGCAGGTTCGCGCGGCTTCCAGCACATTGAGGGTTCCCGTCATGTTGGTTTCAAAAGTTTCCGCCGGAGCATCGTAGGATTTCCGCACCAGAGCCTGGGCCGCCAGATGAAAGATCACTTCGGGGCCGAAGCCGCGTATGGCGCCGGTCAGCGCCTGCCGGTCACGGATGTCGCCGCGCATATCCTCAATATGTTCATTAAGAGCCATGGCCGTGAAATGTGAGGGATTCGTGGGGATATTGTCGGCATAGCCGCCCACCGCGGCCCCCATGCGGAGAAGCCAGGCCGCAAGCCAGGAGCCTTTGAATCCCGTGTGGCCGGTGACAAAAACCCTGCGCCCCATGTAAACATTGGCGAACATACGTTTTCCCGGATAGAAGGTTTTTTTCAGAACCAGAAAGCCCGGCCGGAATTCCAGAGTTCATTCAGCTGGACGGAATCCCGCAACGTGTCCATGCACTGCCATTGTCCGGTGTGCGTGTACATGGAAAGCTGACCTTCGGCCGCCAGCCGCTGCAGGGGGTCCTTTTCCAGATCACAGGACTCGTCTTCGCTCAGGTAATCCAGAAAAGCGCGTTTGAAAACAAAAAAACCGCAGTTTATGTATTCGTTGAGCAAGGGTTTTTCTTCCCAGGAAAGGATTTTTCCGTCCTTGTCGGTGCGTACCGTGCCGAAGCGCGAGGGCATGCGCACGCCGGTGAAAGTGCCGATTGTTCCGGAATCCTCATGGAATTTCAAAAGTCTGTTCAGGTCAATGTCGGCAAGTCCGTCGCCGTAGGTTACCATAAAGCGTTCTTCGGCAATGTGTCTGGCAACGCGTTTGATGCGTCCGCCCTTGAGGGTTTCCTGCCCCGTGTCGCACAGGGTCACCCGCCAGTCTTCGATATCTGTCGGGTGGGCAATGACATCGCCGCTTTTGAGCTCCACGGTGAAGTCCGTATGGCGTATGTTGTAACTGTGAAAATACTGCTTGATGACTTCTCCCTTGTAGCCCAGCGGCAGGATGAAATCCCTGAAGCCGAATCGCGCGTAAATGGACATGATGTGCCAGAGAACAGGACGTCCGCCTATTTCCACCATAGGCTTGGGTTTGACGGCCGTTTCCTCGCGCAGGCGTGTGCCCTTGCCGCCGCACATGATGATGACTTTCACGGGCATCCTCGCTTGCTGTTCCCCTACAGCAGATGACGTTTCAAAACAGCTATGATCTCGGCGGCGTCCACAGGTTTTCCGAGATGACCGTTCATGCCTGAAGCGAGGCATCGTTCCATATCCTCGCGGAAAACGTTGGCCGTCATGGCGATGATAGGGACGGAATCCGCCCCGGGAAGACCGGACGCGCGAATGCGGCGTGTCGCCTCATACCCGTCAACGTCCGGCATATGCACATCCATCAGAATCAACGCGTATCTCCCCGGATCTCCCGAAAACTTCAGCACCGCCTCCATCCCGTCACAGACAAAATCAATTGTTATGCCGGTATGTTCAAGCAACGCCAGAGCGATTTCCCGGTTGATCTCCACATCCTCGGCGAGCATGATGCGTTTTCCGGCAAAAATGCCGTCCGTCGAAACATCGCCGCGCGCGTCGTCATGTTTCTTTTGTCCCTGCAGTCCCGTATGGTTGTTGATGCAGTCAATCAGGGCGGAAGGGAATATCGGTTTCTGCAAGAATCGGGATATCCCCGCGGCGCGCGCTTTTTGCTCAATTTCAGAATAATCGGCGGCCGTGATCAGGACAACGACGGGTTTCGCGCCGCTTCCTGCCATGAGTTTCCGCGCCAGGCCGATGCCGTCCATTTCTGGCATGCGCCAGTCCACAAAGACAAGATCAAACGGGGCGTCAAGGTTTCGTTCCAGGCTGCCGAGGGCCTGCGCGCCGTTCGCGGCGGTTTCGCAGTATACGCCGTGGGGCTCCAGCAACGATGTGAACTGTTCCAGTATTTCAGGGGCATCATCCACCACCAGCACGCGGAGAGTCCGCCAGTTGGGAGGCGGCGGACTGGGTTCTTCCTCCGTCCCTCTCAGCGCCTTGATTTCAAAGATGAAGGAAGAACCTTTGCCGAGTTCGGATTCAACCCGGATATGGCCGTCCATCATTTCGATTATGCGCCTGGAAATGGCAAGGCCAAGCCCGGTGCCTCCGAATTTGCGGGAAATGCTGTTGTCCGCCTGCTCAAACGATGTGAACAACCTCCTCTGCTGCTCTTCTGATATGCCGATGCCGGTATCCTTCACCATAAAGCGAATAGTGCAGAGGCCATCCTTTTCGGAAGTTTTTTCCGTTTTCAGGGTGACGGAACCGTGCTCCGGCGTGAATTTGACGGCATTGGAAAGCAGATTGGCGATCACCTGCGCCAGTCGCTGTTTATCCGCCACAATATTGACGGGAATGCCCTGGCCGATTTCGATGAACAGGTTCAGATTTTTTTCTTCCGCCCGAAAATTGATGACATTGATCACATGCTGAAGCATTTTTTCAAAATGAAATTCCGTAGGGGACAATTCGAATTTTCCGGCCTCAATCTTGGACATGTCGAGAATATCATTGATGACGCCGAGCAAGTGCTGCGAGGCCTCGCCGATTTTCGTCAGGCAGTATTCCTTGCGTTCCGCGTCGTTCGAGGCTTGTCCTATCGCGGTCATGCCGATGATGGCGTTCATGGGCGTGCGTATTTCGTGGCTCATGTTGGCCAGAAACGCGCTTTTGGCCATATTGGCCGCCCGTGCCGTCTCAATCCTCTGTTGCAGGGTGTGAACCACCGTGCGGAGCGCCTCGGCCAGTTTTTTTATTTCTCCCTGCCCTGTGATGTTGAGTGTTTGCCGCAGGTTCTCGCGAACGGTTTCGGAGGTTTCATATTCCCCGCTGGAAATAATGGTCGAGGCTTCAACCAGTTCCTCAATGGGGTGGACTATGCTCCGGGCGAGGAAAGCCGATACGCCGAAGGCCAGCAGCAGGACCAGCCCCGAGGCGAGCAGGGTGGTGTGCAGGAGACTGTAGGACGAGGCCAGGAGTTCCCTTCGCTCAAAGACCACGGCCAGCTTCCATCCGAGTGATTTTATGGCGCGGATGACAATATATTCCTCAATCTCGCGTGTTCCCACGCCGGTGAGTTCACCATCCCGGGCGACGGCCATGCGCTTGCGCAATTCGGGATAGGCGTCGGGAGACGTGGAAACATGTTCAGGATGGTGTCCGTCGGCGAGAATCCGCCCGTTGGAGTCAAAGATGACAATATATCCTGTTTCCATAATGCGCCGCGCGTCAAGGTCGGCGGTCAGGCTTTGCAGGCTGTAGTCCACGCCGAGCAATCCCAGCGGCCTGTCCTCAAGGTCGCGCGTTTTGATCATGATGCTGCACACCATGCCGCCGCCCGTGGTCAGGTACGGCGAACTGATGGTCACGTCACGTTCGCCCCGCATGCCTTCAATGTACCAGGAACGCCGGCGAGGGTCATAGCCGGCCAGTTTGATGTGCCCTTCCGGCGCCTGGGCGTACTGTCCGTCGTCGTTGGCCATGAAAACCAGGCCGTAGTTGTCGTTGGATTGCGCCACCCGGATGAATTCGTCATATACGCGCTGTTCGTACCGGGGATGGTTGGCGTAACGCAGGGTTGTGGTGGCGGTGGTGTTCAGGTAGCTGGTCAGTTTTCCGCGCGAGTCCCGCACAAGATCAAGTTTTGCCAGGTATCTGACACTCATGATTCCCGGCTCCAGAAAAGTATTGATGCGCTCCTCCACCCCCTGCATCTGGCTGATTGCAAGAGCGCGGAAGGACTCGTTCGCGGATTCCCTGACCAACATGAAGACAATGGTGGCGATGCTTCCGCATGCCAGACTGAGGCAGAGGGAAAAAGCGAGGATCAGGCGTGTGCGGATGGACAT
>JAISXC010000212.1 GCA_031270875.1 Desulfovibrio sp. | reverse complement strand
TAATATTCCAGAGATTGGGCAAGCATCCTGTTTTTACGCAGATTGATGCCGAATTCATTGAAAAGATGCTTGTGTTCCGCCTCAAACGCATTGTCCAGTTTGACGAGACGCTCAAAAATGTTCTGGGCCTTGTCCGTGTCGCCGCGTTCGAGATAGGTCAGCCCTATGCCGAAATTGGCCCGCACGTTGTCGACATCCACCTTGAGAGCGCGGGAATATTCGTACTCCGCGGCGAAAGTGTCGCCGTTCTGCCGATGCGTATCGGCGTTGTTCACGGCCTGCTCCAGTTCCTGCATTCTGGGGAAGACGGAGTTCATGTAAAATTCCGGTTCCGGCGAAAACTTGGAAATCAGCTCTTCCATGGTTACTTTGCGCCTGGGGCCGCTGGGCACATAGTTTGTGTTGAGGGGCTGGCACTCGACCACATCCCCGCGCTGTTCAATAAACCAGTACGTTTTCTGCACTGTTTTGCGCGTGGTTGTGCCGGTGCCGACCTTGCGTACTTCCTGGGTGGAAAAAACGCCGTGCACCGCAGTTCTGCCGGAAGACTGCTCAATTGTCATGAATGTATCATCCTTTTGTGTGCATAAAAACGGTAATCTTCACCGAAATTCGTTTTGCTCCATCTCCTGAAGAATCTGCTGCGCCGCCGTCCGTGGCGAGGCTGCCTGCACGATGGGTCTGCCCACCACCAGAAAATCGGCACCGGCCCTGACAGCCTCGCCCGGTGTGACGACACGCCGCTGATCCCCGGCCGCCGCGCCGGCGGGACGAATGCCCGGGCACAGACAGAGCAGATCAGGGCGGCTCTGTTTGACCAGACCGACTTCAAGGCCGGAGCACACTACCCCGTCAAGCCCCCAGGCAACGGCTCGCTGTGCCAGAAAGAGGGCGAAATCCGACGGAGCAACGTCAATGCCCGGCATTTCTCCGCGCGTAAAGCTGGTCAAGGCCGTTACGCCAAAAAGCAGGGGTCTTGCCGTCATGTCCGCAAGCGCTCCGCGCGCCGTCCTGCACATGCGTTCCCCACCCTGGCAGTGCAGCGTCAGCGAGTCCGCGCCCACGGCGGCCGCCGCGCGCACGGCCCGCCCCACAGTGCGGGGAATGTCGTAAAACTTCAGGTCCAGGAAAATTTTGCAGCCCAGCCTTTTAAGTTCCCGCAGCAGGGCCGGCCCGGCCAGGGTGAAAAGCTCCATACCCACCTTGCACCAGGGCACGATGTCCGCGAGTTCGCGGGCCAACGACAAAGCCCTGTCCCTTTCCGGCACATCCAGCGCCAGGATCAGCTGGGCCACGGCAACCCTCTGGCGATGCTTTCCAACAACCGCGGATTGCGGGCCGGGGCAAGGGTGCCCGCGAGGTATACCGCCCTGAGGGCGTCATAGGCCGCGTCGAGCCTGTCGTTGACCACAAGGGCATCATACCAGCACGCTTGCGCCATTTCCTCGCGCGCGCGGGCGAGGCGGCTCTCTATGGCGGCCTCGTCATCCAGTCCTCGCAGGCGCAAGCGCGACTCCAGTGTTTCCATGTCCGGCGGCAGAACGAATACAAAGACGGCGGCGGGCAGGGAGAGTTTTATTTGCTGGGCTCCCTGCACGTCAATGTCGAAAATCACGTCCCGGCCTTCCCCGAGCATACGCCCGACGGGGGCCAGCGGCGTGCCGTAAAGATTGCCGTGCACCTCCGCCCATTCGGCAAAGTAATCCCGCGCTCTGCGGCGCTCAAATTCTTCGCGGGACAGAAAAATATAATCCCTCCCGCCCTCTTCTCCCTGGCGCGGCTGCCGCGTTGTGCAGGAGACGGAATAGACGAAGCCGGGGAATTCCTCGCGGAGCCGGCGGATGAGGGTCGTTTTGCCTGTTCCCGACGGGGCGCTGACCACGAGGGCTATCCCTTCGCGTCGCATGGCGCTTCAGCCTCCTGGGCGAATCTGGTCCTTATGGTTTCCGGTTGAATATAGGACAGGAAAACGTGATTTGAATCCATGATCAGGATGGAGCGCGTTTTGCGCCCCTGGGTGGCGTCCACAAGGCGCCCCTCCGAGCGCGCGTCCTCCCTCAGGCGTTTCATGGGCGAGGACGCGGGATTGACGATGCCGATGACCCTTTTTGCCAGCACGTAATTGCCGAAACCGATATTGATGAGCCGCTCGTCTGTCATGGCGCGCATTCATTCCAGGTTTTGCGCCTGCTCGCGGCATTTTTCCAGTTCGTTCTTTACATCCACGACAATGCGCGAAAGGGCGATATCCGGCAATTTTGAACCACAGGTGTTGATTTCGCGGAAACATTCCTGCAGGGTAAAGTCAAGACGGCGCCCCACATCCGCTCCGTCGCGCAAAAGCTCGCGCAGGCGCGTCAGATGCGCCGAGAGTCGTGTCAGTTCCTCGCTGACGTCCAGTTTGTCGGAGAGAATGACAACCTCTTGCAGAAAGCGGGTTTCATCCACTTCAGTGGGGGCAAGGATGTCGGCAAGGCGGTCCCGCAGAATTTCGGTGCGCTCCTCGCGAATTTCCGGCGCTCGCTCGGCGAGCAGTCCCGTCCAGTCTTCCAGGCGTCCTATGCGCGTGAGCAGGTCCGTTTCCAGCGCACGGCCTTCGGCGGCCCTGGATTCGTTCCAGTCTTCCAGGGCCAGAGTGAGGCCTTCTTCCAGGTGAGTGACAATGCTTTCGTCCGGCTCGTCCTCCGTTTCGGCCCAGAGATGGGGAATGGCCAAAAATGCGCTGTACTCCGGCGTAAAGACGTCCCCCCGTTTGCCGGCGAAAGTGTGGAGGCTGTCAAGCATGGCCCCGGCAAGCCCGGCGTCGAAACATGCCGTCGCGCCGGCCGGTTGCGCGCGCAGGTTCAGGCTGATCTCCACTCTGCCGCGCACGGCGAAACGACGCGCCGTTTTTTCCAGGCGCGTCTCCAGCCCCCGCACAGCGGCGGGCAGATGCCATTTCAACTCCAGATGGCGCCCGTTGACGCTTCTGACTTCCCAATGCTGGGCGAGGTCGTCATTCTCCAGAAGGCAGCGGCCGAAACCGGTCATGCTGTTGGGCATTGCCCCTCTCCGCAACCTTCCCCGCAACCTGCGCCGCAGCCCTGCATGCCGCAAAACGGCATATTCGCCGCGGGCCGCGCCGGTCCGGGCCTGAAGGGAAATGCCCTTTTCCTGGGCGGGCTCGGCGCGCTCAACTGTCGCCTTGCTCCGCCCGCGCCGCACTTCGGGCAGGCGGCCGGAGTGTCCCCGCGTACCAGGTCCTCAAATTTCGCCCCACAGGCGGCGCAGACAAAATCAAACATGGGCATCGGAACACCTCCTGAACATACGCCGTCATATCCGACTGTAACCACATGTATAGCACACTACAGCCCGATTCGTCATCTCCAAAATTCCCCCGCATTGAATCGGAAGAAATTTTTTTGAAATCAAAATGTTACGTAAGAAATACAGTGCCGTTGCCCAAAAATTCCTTTATTTTCTCCTTATCATGCGCCGGCTTCAACTTCATCTCTGACAACCTCCGCAATAAATTGATTGAGGCTTTGCCCCTTGGGAGAAGCAGCTATGCTTGCCGCGTGATAGGTGTCCGTATCCAAATCTCAGGGCGGAGCCATATATGCGTCCGCCCTGACCGAAAAATCTTCGCCGGTTGACCCTGAAGGCAAGGCCGCCTATACTGCGCTCATGGCGAATCCCGCATACTGCCGCCTTCCCGTGCTCGGCGTAACGCCGTTCACCCCTCCCAACGGCGAGGCGCGTTTTTTTGCCCTGCGTCTGCCGCGGCCTTCCGGTACCGCCTGGTCGAACTGGCGGCCCGGCCAGTTCGTCATGCTCAGGCCGGATTCTTTCGGGCTGGAAATCCCTTGGGGACGCCCCCTTTGCATCTGTCACCTCACCGACGGTTGCCTGATCTGCTTTTTCCAGTCGCTGGGACGCGGCACCCGCCGTATGGCGGCCCTGAAACGCGGCGATCCGGTCAGCCTTTGGGGTCCGCTGGGCAACGGTTTCGCCGTGGAGGAGGACACTCCCACGCTTCTGCTGGCCGGGGGCATGGGCATCGCGCCCTTTGTGGGATACGTCAACATTCATCCGAAACCTTGGAACGTCGCCATGCTTTTTGGGCATCGTGAACCTCCGGAGTGTTATCCTGTCAACAATATCAACGAGTTCATAATGCTGGACAGCTACTTGGAAAGCGCGCCGGGAGATCTGCGAATCTTTGTCGACGCCATGCGCGGGCGCATGCGCGACTGCGCGGAGCACAACGGCCTTGTGCTGGCCTGCGGCCCGGCGCCTTTTCTGCGCGTTGTCCGTGACTTCTCGCTTGCCCTGAAGGCGCGCGCCCAACTTTCCCTGGAAAACTCCATGGCCTGCGGCGTGGGCGCCTGTCTCGGCTGTGTGGCGCAAACGACGCGGAACTGGCCGGTGCCGGAAAAACGCGGCCGTCCGGTGCAGGTTTGTCGGCAGGGGCCGGTCTTCTGGGCTGACCAGATTGAACTGTGACGCAATTTATGGATCTTTCGGTCACGCTACGCGGGCAGACTCACGATCTTGTCCTGAAAAACCCGGTGCTCACGGCTTCCGGCACATTCGGCTGCGGACTGGAATTCGCCCCTTACGGCGATCTGAAAAGTCTCGGCGGAATTGTCGTGAAGGGGCTTTCCCTCAGGCCGAGGGAGGGCAACCCCTGCCCGCGCATTGTGGAAACCGCGGCCGGGATGCTCAATGCCGTGGGCCTGCAGAACGACGGCGTGGAAGATTTTTGCGCCGCGAAGCTGCCCCTGCTGCCATGGTGGGAGACGGCCGTCATCGTCAATATTTACGCTTCGTCCGTTGGCGAATTCGCCCTGCTTGCCGAACGTCTGGACGGCGAGGAAGGAGTGGCCGCGCTGGAGGTCAACGTCTCCTGCCCCAATGTCGCCCACGGCGGCCTTCTCTTCGGCCAGGACGCGGATCTGGCGGCCGCC
>JAISXC010000187.1 GCA_031270875.1 Desulfovibrio sp. | reverse complement strand
AGCCGATCGGCCTGCCCGCTGAAATCGTGCCTCTGACGCGGCCCTTCGGCAACTATGCCGGCAACGCGTTTCGCGGGCTTGTGCTTGTCAACGGCAAGCCGGCCCCCGATACGGATGTGGAAGTGGAATACTACAATGCCCACAGCCGCCGAGCGGCCCCTAATCCGTATTTTGTGACGCAGGTCGTCAAAACGGACGCCAACGGCGTTTTTGTCTGCGGCATTCCGTGGGACGGCTGGTGGGGCTTTGCCGCTCTGAGCGAGAGCGGGGAAAAATTGGACTACAAGGGCAGCCTCAAACCTGTGGAAATCGGCGCTGTGTTGTGGACGGAATTTTCCGCTCCCAAGGCTTCATCCGGCAAATAGGCCATGCATGTTTCCGAGGGCGTCCTTTCCCCGGCCGTGCTGGGGGCCGGAGCCGCGCTCGCGGCCCTGGGTACGGCTGTCGGCCTGCGCCGCCTGGACTATGACCGGCTCATGACGGTCGCCCTGCTTTCGGCCGCGTTTTTTGCCGGCTCTCTTGTCCACATACCCGTGGGTCCGGGGAGCGTGCATCTCATTCTGAACGGACTTCTGGGCGTGCTGCTCGGCTGGGCGGCATTCCCCGCCATCCTTGCGGCCCTGGCCCTGCAAGCGCTCCTCTTTCAATACGGAGGACTGACCGTGCTCGGCGTCAACACGTTCACCATGGCCTTTTCCGGCGTGCTGTCCGCCTATGCCTACAAGGGGACCATCCGCTTTCTGCCCGGCCCGCGCGGGCGAAAAGCGGCGGCCTTCTGCGGCGGGGCGCTGGGCGTGGCGCTGGCCGGATTTTTTACTGCGGCGGCCATGGCTTTCAGCGATGAGGGGTTTCTTGTGGCGGCCAAGCTGCTCTTTCTGGCGCATCTGCCCGTTATGGTCGTTGAAGGCGTCATCACCCTGTTTGCCGTTGCCTTTATTGCGCGCGTGCGCCCGGAGATGCTGCTCCAATGAGGATAACCGCCCTCGCGGCGGCGCTGCTCCTGCTGGCCGCCCTCCCCGCATTCGCCCACCGCGTGAACATCCACGCCTGGCTTGAAGGCGACAGCGTGCAGGTGCGTTGCGCCTTCAGCCGCGGCTCGCCCGTCAGAAACGGCCGCGTCGCGGTGTATGCCGCGACGGACGGCGAGGAACTGCTCAACGGCGCCACGGACGACAAGGGTTTCTTCCGTTTTCCCGTGCCGGTTCGGGCGAGGGAAAGCGGCCTGCGCATACGGATAAATGCCGGAGAGGGCCATGAAAATGAATGGCGCATGGAAGCCCGGGAATTTGCCGCGCGGGAAATCCCGACTCCTGAAACCAATACGGCCGTCCCCACCGCGCGGCGCGATGGAGGCCATGCGGCGGAAAGCCCGGCGTCGGCCGGACTGGATGCGGCCAGCCCGCAGGAGGTGCGGCGCATCGTCTCCGAACTTATGGAGGCCAACCTCGCCCCCCTGCGGCGTGACTTGGCCGCGCTGGCCAATCCGGAACCCGGCATCAGGGAGATTGTCGGCGGTCTGGGTTGGCTTGTCGGCCTTGCCGGCCTTGTCCTTTACTTCAGAAGCCGGAAAAGGCCGTGAAGCTGTCCGCCTTTGACCCCCGTATACGCCTTTCCCTCGCCGCCCTCGCCGCGCTGTGTCTGGCCCTTGTGCAACAGATTTCCTCAGGCCTGCTCGGCCTTGCCCTCGGTCTCGGCCTGCTCCGCCTTGCGCGGCCGCCCGCGGCAAGACTGCTGCGGCGCCTCGCCGCGGTCAATGTTTTTGTGCTTTTTCTCTGGTGCGTGCTTCCCTTTACCATGCCCGGCGGACACATCTCCCTTGAAGGACTTGCCGCAAGCCCGACGGGCCTGCGCCTGGCCCTGCTCATCACCCTCAAGGCCAATGCCATTTTCTGCGTATTTCTGGCTCTCGCCGGCGACATGCCTCCGTCCGCGGCGGGCTGCGCGCTGGAGCGCCTCGGCTGCCCGGTCAAGCTGATATTTCTTTTTCTGGTCACGGGCCGCTATGTCCATCTGTTTATGGAAGAATGGCAAATCCTCATGGACGCCGCAAAATTGCGCGGTTTCGCGCCGCGCGCCGGATTGCGCTCCTGGCGCGTCCTGGCCTGCCTGCTGGGACTTCTGCTGGTCCGAGGTTACGACCGCTCGCGCCGCGCGTGCGAGGCCATGCGCCTGCGGGCCTTCACGGGCAACTTCAGAACCGTGACCCTGTTTGAGACGCGTCCGGCGGACACCGCCCTGGCCCTTGTCGTTCTTCTTTTCCTCGCTGGCATCGCCCTGGCGGAAACAGGCATTATCCATGTCTGAGACGGCGCGGCGGAAACCCATCTTCAGCCTGGAGCAGGTCCACTTTGCCTATGTCCGGGAGGAAACACGCAGGGAAGTGCTGCGTGACGTCAATTTCGCCCTTTTTCCCGGCCAGCGGTTGGCCCTTTACGGCCCCAACGGCAGCGGCAAAACCACGCTCTTCCGCTGCATAACCGGTCTTGAGCGTCCGCAGCGCGGACTGGTGCGCTTTCATGAGGAAATCATGCGGACGGAAAAGCACTTTCTCGCCCTGCGCCGCAACGTGGGTTTTGTGCTGCAGCAGGCCGAAGACCAGCTTTTTTTCCCCACTGTGCTGGAAGACGTGGCCTTCGGCCCCCTCAACCTGGGTCTTGAGCCGGAAGACGCGCGGGAGCGCGCCCTTGACACGCTGGCAAGCCTTGAGCTTTCCGGCTTTGAGAACCGGCTTGTCCACCAGCTTTCCGGCGGGGAGAAAAAACTGGTTTCCCTGGCCGGCGTGCTCGCCATGAGACCCGAGGCCCTTTTGCTGGACGAGCCGACCAGCGGCCTGGACAGCGCGGCGCGGGAACGCCTGACGGAAATATTGCGCGGCCTTGTCACGCCGCGCATCGTCATTTCCCACGACTGGGATTTTCTCGCCCAAGTGACAACGGAATACCTGACCATCC
>JAISXC010000161.1 GCA_031270875.1 Desulfovibrio sp. | reverse complement strand
CCTTCCGCGAGGCTGTTGATCGCCGCTTTCTGCGCGTCTGTTTTGGCCTCAAACGTCCATTCGCCGTTCGTCTGCACGCTGAATTCGCCGAAATCGGAGGCATTGATGCTTCCCCGCGCGGCGTTGTCGCTCGCGGCCGTGGCCGGTATGGTGCCGATGCCGTAGGTCAGCGTATCGCCGGTATCCGCGTCCGAGGCGGCCAGAGAGGCGCTCAGGGTGTAGTTCAGGCTGCCTTCGAGCTGATCTTCCGCGGCGGACTCGTCGGTATCGGAGGAGGACCACACGGGCGCGTCGTTGGTGCCGGTGATGGTGACGGTCACGGTTTCCGTGGTGACGCCCCCCTTGCCGTCGCTCGCCTGTACCGGAAAGGTCAGGGTCAGGGTTTCCCCTTCCGCGAGGCTGTTGATGGCGGAATTCTGTTCCGGCGTCACGGGCTCGAACGTCCATTCCCCGCTTGCGGGGTCCAGCGTGAATTCGCCGAAGTCCGAGGCGGAAATGCCGCCCCGGGCATTGTTGTCGCTGAACGCGGTGGCCGCGCCCGCCCCCATGCCGTAGGTCAGCGCGTCGCCGTCCGCGTCGCTGGCCGCGAGAGCGCCTCGCAGAATCTGCGGGTTCGCTTCAATTTCATTTTCCGTGGCCGATGCGGAGGAGGCCGCCCCCCAGAGGGGCGGCGTGTTGGGAGCGGCCGCGGCCGTTCCCGCAAAGGCGGCGTCTTCGCCGAACTCCGTCGCGGCCGTGGCCGCGGCCATGGCCCAGTCAAGCCCGCCGAGCGTGTCAAGGCCGTCGGCGAGATCGGCGTTGCTGTATTCCTGATACCGGCCCCCGCCGGACGCGCCACCGGGGCCGGCCGCGGGCAGCAGGTCGGGATTGTTCAGGGCCGCGAAAAATTCCTCCCCGGCCACGTTCTCCCCCCCAATCACAAACTCGGGGAGCGTGGAGGCGTTGTACTGGGTGTAAAAATCCCTGAGCGCGACGCTGGAGCCGTCGGCAAAGCTGAAAACCAGGCTGTCTCCCTGTCGGGTGGCAGTGGCCGAGCTTGTGTCGAAATCAAGAGACAGAACCCGGATGTCGGAAGCGACCTCGACAGCCTCGGCCGTCCGCGCGGAGGGCTTGCCTATACGGACGATGCGTGAATCGGATGCCTGTGACATAAGAGCCTCCTGCGGGCGTTATGAATTTTTCCTGCATCCCCGCTCAGGGGAAACGACAAAAGGCCCCGGCTTTCTCTGGGAAAGCGGGACCGGACCAAAGCGGCAAAGCCGCCCTGACAAAGGAAAAAAGAGAAATGTATTAGGCTGTTAAGAGAGAGAGAGAGAGAGAGAGAGAGAGCAAGAATCGTGCCGAAACCGTCAGTCAGGGCCGGCCTCATGTCTGGCGGTTTCGCGCGTCTGCGAATGTCTGTCATCACGGTTCTCCTGTCGCAAAGCCGGTTGCGGGCCCGCTCCCTGAAAGGGCTGGTCGGGCGAAAAACGCAAAAAAGCTTCGGCCCCCGCGGACCAAAGGGGGATCAAGGAGCCCGGCAAGGGAAAGCGCGTTGCGAACGCTCCTGAATGAATTCCGTCCGCGCGGGCCTGTGCCCGCGGGGTTCGCAACGCCCCCGCCTCCGGCGGGGCGGCCGCCGCGTCCTGCGGCGGGCTTTCCGATGAGGCTGGGTTCCGCAACGGGATTCGCAACACCGTCACAGCCCATACCCGATGAACCATATAGGCCGACCTGACAGCCACGGTCGGGGGTGACCCAACGCGCCCGCGGAGATCCCGTCCCGGCCTGTTGCGCGGCCCTGACGGGGTACCCCGTCTGCGGGTGTTGGTTGGGGATAACGCGGTCATACCAGCGTCATTCAATCATGTCAACAACTTTTTTCGTTTTTTGCAAAAAAAAATGAACGCCCCCGGCACGCGCACGGCGGGGCTTGCCTGAAATCAGCCGGAGAAATTATTCGCTTCCCGTTTCACGCCAAGGGCGATTTTCCAGAGCAGGGATAAAACCAGCGCGCCTATGGCGTAGACCCCCAACGCGACGACAATTTCCCGCGCCGTCGGCATATACGGAGTGACGGTTTCGTACATGTTTGGCGTGAAGCCGCCGATCAGAAGCCCCAGACCCTTGTCGATCCAGGTGGCCGCGACCAGCATGGCAAGCGCGAAAGGCAACAGCGCGGGATTGGCGCGCGTGGACGGGGGGATCAGCAGCGCGAGGGAAATGAAGGCCATGGCGACCGCAGCCCACATCCAGTAGCTTACCCAGGCGAGGTGCCCGTCATGCCCGGCAAAGAGAAAGATGATGGGTTCGGCATGACCGGGAATCTGGCTGTAAAAGGCGGTAAAAAGTTCCAGCGCGTAGAAAAAGACATTGACGCACATGGCATAGACGATGATTGTGGAGAGCGTTTTGACCGCGTCCTTTCCGGGGTCAAAACCCGTGAGCCTGCGGACGAGGAAAACCAGAAGCAGGAGAATGGCCGGGCCCGAGCAGAAGGCCGATGAAAGAAAGCGGGCGGCCATGATGGCGGTAAGCCAGTAATGGCGGCCCGGAATGCCCGCATACAGAAAAGCGGTCACGGTGTGAATGGAGAAAGCCCAGAGAATGGAGAGATAAATGAGGGGCTTTATCCATTTGGGAGGTTCGACGCCGAGGCGTTCCGCCTCAAGCGTGACCCAGCCGATGATGATGTTCAGCGTGAGATAGCCGATAAGCACCAGCATGTCGTAAAACATGACGGAATTGGGCGTGGGGTGGAGCATGACATTGAGCATGCGTTGCGGCTGTCCGAGGTCAACCACAATGAAGAGGGCGCACATGACCACGGCGGCGACGGCCATAAATTCGCCGAAGATGATCATGCGCTTGAATTTTTTGTAGTGATGGAAATAGGCCGGCAGAACCAGCATGACCGCTGATGCCGCCACGCCGACAAAATAGGTGAATTGCGAAATATAAAGGCCCCAGGAAACATCGCGGCTCATGCCGGTGATGGAAAGCCCCGTCTGCAGTTGCTGCCAGTACACGAGACCGCAGCCCGCGATGAGGCAAAGCAGAAATCCCAGCCAGACATAATATGTTTTGGGAGCGGAAAGCAGTTTTTCAAGCATGGCCTGTTCTCCCTAAATAAGATAGTAGACGCCGGGCTGCGTGCCGAGCGAAGGTTTGCGGCGTATGCTGAAATCGGATGCAAGCGCCCGGCGGACGCTTGAGCCGGCGTCTTCAAGATCGCCGAAAAGAACGCGCCCGTTTGACGCTTCCACACAGGCGGGCATTTTTCCCGCGGCCAGACGTTCCGCGCAAAAAGTGCATTTCTCCACAACGCCGATCATCCGAGTCGGGAAGTCCGGATTGGGCGCCGGACTGGGAAGGAATTTCCGCGGATCCTTGAAATTGAACGAGCGCGCGCCATAGGGACAACCCGCCATACAGAAGCGGCAGCCTATGCAGCGGTGATAGTCCATCGCTACAATGCCGTCTTCCATTTTGTAGGTCGCCTGGGTCGGGCAGACGCGCACACAGGGCGGATTCGCGCAGTGGTTGCACAAAAGGGGATAGGGCCTCGCGCGGGTCTTGTTGTCCAGATACGCGTTCATGTCATCCGGGAAGGTATGCTCATATCCGTCGAGCCAGAGCCATTTGACATTTTGCGCGTCGGGAATGCGCGGCACATTGTGCGCCTTGTGGCAGGCCTCGACCAGAGGTTCGTAATCCTCCGGGCCCGCGAATTTGCGCGTGTCTATGACCATCGCCCAGCGTTTGGCGCGCAGGGCGTTTTCCCCCTTGGCATAGCCGCCGGGAGCAACCCCGGCGTTCGCCGCGCTGGGCATCGCCGCCCGGGCGGCAATGCCGCTGCTCAGTGCGAAGACTGAAAGGCCCGCCACCTTTAGAAAGCCTCGTCTGCTTTTGTTCATCGCTTGCTCTCCCCGGGAAGAATGTGGCATGTCCAGCAGTAGGGATAAACGCTGTTGGCCGTATGACATCTGTCGCAGAATTCCTTGTGGTTGCCGTGGCACTTCAGACAGGTGTTCTGCAGGCTGATATTCCACTTTTTCCCGTCGGAAGCGGCATACGCGCGGTTTTCCCCGCGCAGGGCTTCATCGCGCCACTCGTTGAGCAGGCGCATGTGCTCCGCGCGCATGAATTCCGCATTTTCAATACAGTTTTTTTCATCCTTCGGCAGGACTACTCCGGTGCTCCTGTAGTCCTTTCCCGTCATGCCGGCCCAGAACGGAGCGGTGCACAGGACCGCGAAGACAATGATTCCCGTGAGAACAGCTTTGGCGTTATACATTTATTCGCCCCCCTCCCGCCCGTCGGTCTCGTCTGCCTCCACGCCGGGCAGATCCTCCTGACGCAGATCCATGGTGCGTTTTTGTTCGCCCGTCATCACAAGGGCGTTGGCGACCAGTTCGTGCAGGCCGCTTACGGTTACGCCCGGCGCCCAGTAATTGGCGAGCGGCGGCAGTGTTGCGCGGTCGATGGCGCATATGCAGGCCATGTGATTGACGCCGAATTGCTGCTGGACATGGCGCAGGGCATTGCCGCGCGGCATTCCGGCGCGCATGCGCAGTTCCATGATTTCTTCCGTGTTGAGGCCGGAACCCGCACCGCAGCAGAAGGTCTGCTCGCGTATGGTGTTTTCCGGCATTTCCACAAAATTGTTGCAGACCGCCTTGAGCACATAACGGGGTTCATCCAGAAGGCCCATGCCGCGCGAGGGATTACAGGAGTCGTGGAAAGTGGCGATGATGTGATCGTTGCGGCCCGGATCAAGTTTAAGCTTGTTATGGTAAATCAGGTCGGCTGTGAATTCCGCGATGTGCACCATTTTTGTGGATGCGGCGTTGGCGAAGGATGTTCCGGTAAGGGGAGAAACCGGGGGAGTCATGTTGGCGGGCGATGGGCCGTTATAGGTATCCATATATTGATTGATGACGCGCCACATGTGACCGCATTCGCCGCCCAGAATCCATTTCACGTTCAGGCGCTCCGCCTCGGCGTACATTTTGGCGTTGAGCTTTTTGGCCATGTTGAATGAGGTGAAGGAGCCGAAATTGCCGCCTTCCGAGGCGTACGTCGAGAGCGTGTAGTCCAGGTCGAGCTCATGAAACAGCAGCAGGTAGCCCATGAAGGTGTATATGCCGGGATCGGCGAAAACGTCGCCGGAAGGCGTGATGAAAAGGATCTCCGCGTTTTTTTTGTTGAAGGGCGTTTTGGGGCGGATTCCGGTAACGGTTTCGCAGTCGTCGGCCAGCATTTCAACGATTTCCACAAAGGAGTGCGGCTGAATGCCCAGATGGTTGCCGGTGAAGCT
>JAISXC010000138.1 GCA_031270875.1 Desulfovibrio sp. | reverse complement strand
CAGGAACAAACGGGCATCAAAGTGAATGTCGTCAGCGCCAACGCTCCGGAACTCATTGAGCGGATAAAGCGGGAAGGCGCATCCACGGAGGCGGATCTTTTCATCACCGTTGACGGCGGCGTACTGTATTCGGCCAAAACAGCCGGCATTCTGCAGCCCGTCGACTCTCCCCTTGCGCTGAAAAATGTGCCTGCCGCCCTGCGCGACAGGGACAACACATGGTTCGGCCTGACCACGCGCGCCCGCGTCATCGTGTATGCCAAGGACAGAGTGAAGCCCGAACAGCTTTCAACCTACGAAGATCTGGCCGACCCCAAATGGAAAGGCAAAGTTCTGGCCCGTCCGTCTTCTTCCCTGTACGACCAGTCGCTCCTGGCTTCACTCATTGCGCTTGACGGCGAGGCAAAAGCCCTGGCCTGGGTCAAGGGCATTACGGCGAATTTCGCCCGTCCGCCCAAAGGCAATGATCGCGGCCAGGCCATAGACATCGCGGCCGGCCTTGGCGATGTGGCCCTGATGAACACATACTACATCGGTCAGATGCTCAATTCCAAAAACCCGGCTGAGGTCAAGGCCGCGCAAAATATAGGCGTTTTCTTCCCCAACCAGCGGGGCGCCGGCACCCATGTCAATGTCAGCGGCATCGCCCTGACGAAATTTGCCAAGCGCGCGGCCAACGCCATAAAGCTCATTGAATTTCTTACCGGGGTTCCGGCGCAGGAACGTCTGTCAAAAGGCAATTACGAATTTCCGGTAAATCCCGCGGCCCAGAAACATCCGCTGCTTGCGGGCTGGGGCGCTTTCAAGACGCAGAGCATTGATTTTTCAGCGCTGGGCGCCAACAATGCCAAGGCGATCCAATTGTTTGCCGAAGGAGGCTGGAAATAGAAGCCCTTCCCTCATCCTCCGGATCCGCTCCCGCCGCCAAGCCCCACACCGTTTTTCAGGGGCGCGTCCGGGCTTTGTGCCGGAGCCTGTCGGCGGGCTTCACGAAAAGCGCGGCGGCGGGGCGGTTTTCCTGGAACGGCTGGACCGCCATACGCGCATTTTCCTTTTTGTGCGTTCTGTTGCCCCTCCTGCCCCTTGCCGGAGGCGTACTTTTGACTTCCGGCGCGCATTGGGACTATGTGCGCGACCATCTGCTGCGGGACTATTTTGTGGAAACGGTTCTTCTGGCGGCGGGCGCCGGAATATCCACGTTTCTTCTTGGCGTGACCCTGGCCTGGGTCATGAGCATGTATGATTTTTTCGGCAGAAGGTTCTTTGAGGTGATTCTCGTGCTCCCCCTCGCGATTCCGCCGTACCTCGCCGCCTATGCCTATGAGGGTCTGCTGGGATATACCGGGATGGTCCAGAGTTTTTTGCGCAGTCACTTCGACCTCCAGTTTTTCCGCCTGACCGTGAGTATCCCGGCACAGGCATGGGCCGTCTGGATTTTCAGCGTGACCCTTTTCCCCTACGTATATCTTCTGACGCGCGCCTTTCTGCGCAATCAGAGCGCCGCGCTGTTTGAAAACGCCTTGCTCCTCGGCGGCGGGCACTTGCGCATGTTTTTCCGGGTCGGGCTGCCCCTGCTCCTGCCCGCGGCGGCGTCGGGAGTCATCCTGGTCTGCCTTGAGGTACTGAACGACTTCGGCGTTTCCAGCCATTACGGCCTGAACACATTCACAACAGCCATATTCGCCGCCTGGTTCGGCATGGGAGACGCGGATACGGCCGTTAAACTGGCGCTCATTCTGCTCGTTCTGGTCTTTTTTGTGCTGCTTGTCCGCAAGGCCATGCATAATGCCCGGCGCTATCATATTGTTTCCAGCAGGGAAAGACTGATGGTTCCCTGCCGAGTCACCGGCCTGCCCCAGGCCGGAATCGTGCTGTTGTGCGGTTTTGTCTGTCTGGCCGGTTTCGCCGCCCCGCTGCTGCAGATGGCATACTGGCTGCGACTGAGTTGGGAAGGGGCGTTCACCCCTGATCTCGGCAGCGCCCTGTTTTATACTCTGGGCGTTTCAGGGGCGGCCACCCTGGCCGTGATGATCGCGGCGACGGGCACAGTGAACGCGGGCAGGCTGTTCGCGGGCAAATTGTCCGTCCTGCTCTCGCAGGGGGCCACCCTGGGTTACGCCATACCGTCAGCGGTGCTGGCCATCGGGATCATCAGCCTTTTCACCGGCGCGGACAAACTTCTGGCCTCGTCCCTTCCCTTTCTGCCCGACAGATTCCTGAGCATGGGCGGTTTCATGCTGATTTTCGCCTACTGCATCCGCTTCTTCACCATCGGCTACCAGACGGTGGAAGCCGGCTTCGCCAAGACCGGCATGATATATACCGAGGTTTCGCGCACCTTGGGCCGGGGCGTCACCGGCACTTTTTTCCTGGTGGACCTTCCTCTGAACCGCCATGCCCTGATCAGCGGTTCCGCGCTGGTCTTCATAGATATTTTGAAGGAACTGCCCCTTGGCCTGCTGCTGCGGCCCTTCAACACGGAAACCCTGGGCACCACGGCATACCATTTCGCCAAAAATGAAGTTCTGGAAGAAACCGCCCTTCCGTCCCTGTGCATCATTCTGGCCGGGACGGCCTTCCTGCTGCTGATGCAATTCAGGGAAAAAAAGAGGTCAGAGCGTGTTTCTGAAAATTGACAGCCTGTTTTTCGCCTATCCGGGCAAAGCCGACCCCTGGATTCTTGCCGGATACAGCCTTGGCATAAAAGCCGGGGAACGGGTGGGCATAGCCGGGCCAAGCGGACAGGGAAAAAGCACTCTGCTGCGCCTCATCGCCGGACTGGAGCGCCCGCGGAAGGGCAGCATAGTCATTGACGGCCGGCTTGTGGCCGGCCCGGACACGCATGTAAACCCGGAGGATCGGCAGGTGGGCATGGTTTTTCAGGATTACGGCCTTTTCCCGCACATGACGGTGGCGCGGAACATCGCTTACGGCCTGTTCCGCCTCAGCCGGGACGAGCGGCGGCAGCGGGTGAACGCCATGCTGGAACTCATCCGCATGCGGGATCTGGCCGGCCGCCACCCCTATGAAATAAGCGGCGGGCAGCAGCAGCGGGTCGCCATTGCCCGGGCGCTGGCCCCCGGCCCCAAACTGCTTCTGCTTGATGAACCCCTGAGCAATATTGACGCCGCGCTGAAGGCGGAACTGCGAGCGGAAATGAGTGACCTCATGGACCGCGCCCAAGTCACATGCCTGTTTGTCTCCCACGACATGGACGACCTGCGGGCGGTCTGCGGACGCATTGAGATTATCGGCTCACAGTTCT
>JAISXC010000131.1 GCA_031270875.1 Desulfovibrio sp. | reverse complement strand
TTGGTTGACGCTCGTGATTTCCAACTCGCCGCGTTGGGAGGGACGTATGCTTCCGGCAACGTCGACAACGGCGTTGTCATAAAAATACAGGCCGGTTACGGCAAAAGGGGACGGGGCTTTGGCGGGTTTTTCCACAATTGACGCGGGATTGCCCGCTTCATCAAAACTGATGACGCCAAAGCGTTCCGGGTCTTTGACCATATAGCCGAAAATGGTCGCCCCCTCGGCATATGAGGCGGCGCGTCGCAGTTTTTCCGTAAAATGCTGCCCGTGAAAAATGTTGTCGCCCAGAATAAGACATGTGGGGGAAGACGCCAGAAATTCCCTGGCGATCAGAAAAGCCTGGGCAATGCCTTCCGGTTTTGGCTGCGCCGCGTAGCGCAGATTGAGGCCGAACTGTCCTCCATCCCTGAGCAGCCGCTCATACTGCGGCAGATCCTCCGGGGTTGAGATTACCAGAATTTCGCGGATACCGGCAAGCATCATCACAGACAGAGGATAATAAATCATGGGTTTGTCGTAAACGGGCAAAAGCTGTTTTGAAACGCCAAGCGTCAGGGGATGCAGCCGTGTGCCGGTGCCGCCGGCCAGTACAATTCCTTTGTAGCCCATCTTGTCCTCGTCGTGAAAACCGGATTTTCTCTGTCGCGTCAAAGCCGCGGTTTGCCTTTCAAATACCGGAACAGCCCGCCGCGTTACGCCTTTGCGCCTGTTCGTCCGCAACGGTGGCTGCCGTCCAAGACCGCCCGCCACCAGGTCTTGTTTTCCAGATACCAGACCACGGTTTTGCGCAGTCCGGAAGTAAAATTTTCCCGCGGGCGCCAGCCCAATTCCTTCCGGATTTTTGCGGCGTCAATGGCGTAGCGGCCGTCGTGCCCCGGACGGTCCGCCACAAAACGGATCAAATCCGCGTACTTCCGCACTCCGGCGGGTTTTGCGCCGTTCAATTCCTCCAGCAGCGCACAAATGTTTGCGACGACATCAATGTTGCGTTGTTCGTTTTGGCCGCCGATATTGTAGCTTTCTCCAATCCGGCCGCGCGCGAGGACAAGCAGGAGGGCCTCGGCGTGGTCTTCCACGTAAAGCCAGTCCCGCACCTGCCGTCCGTCGCCGTATATGGGCAGGCCCCGGCCGGCCAGGGCGTTGATGATGGCAAGGGGTATCAGCTTTTCTGGAAATTGCCGCGGGCCGTAATTGTTGGAGCAGTTGGTTATGAGCGTCGGCAGCCCGTAAGTCCGCTGCCAAGCTCTCACCAGATGATCGGAGGCCGCTTTGCTGGCGGAGTAGGGGGAACTGGGAGCATAGGCCGTCGTTTCGGTAAAAAAGCCGCTGTCGCCCAGATCCCCGAAAACCTCGTCCGTGGAAATGTGGTGAAAACGGAAGTCGCGGGCTTTCCGGGGCAGTCTCGCGGCAAGGTTCCCGACATGGCGGCGGGCTTCTTCCAGCAACACGAAAGTCCCCCGCACGTTGCTTTCCATAAAGGCGGAGGGGGTGTCAATGGAACGGTCAACATGCGTCTCCGCCGCGAGATGCATGACGGCGTCCGGTTCAAAAACTTCAAAAACGGCGCGCATCGCCGCCGCATCGGCGATGTCCGCCTCAATGAAATGGTAGCGGGGGTCATTTTCCACTTCAGCGAGGGAAGCGGGATTGCCGGAGTAGGTGAGCTTGTCCACATTGACAACGCGCCAGTCGCTTGAGGCCAGCGTTCTGTGTATGACCGCCGACCCGATAAAGCCGGCCCCGCCTGTCACCATAAGGGTTGGCATTTTTGTTTCCTCAAAAAATTCCGCCCTGTTGAATCCGGTCAGCAGGAGAGCGAGGCGCAAATCTCCAGCATAACCCGCGCCGGCCCCTCAATGATGTCGGGTCCAGACGGGGACGGCAACGACGGCTGACGGTCCGGCCATATGCGGCCCGCGGTGAGGGCCAGCATGCATCCGCCGACGCCGCACTTGCAGACTGTTCCCAAAAAGCGGCCCATCATGGCTCCGAAGGCCGCGGTCAGCGAATCTCCGACAGGACGGCCTCTGATAAGCCATTCAGTAAAGAGGCAGCCCGTCCACGCGCCGACAAGCGCGCCGATGAGCGCGCCCAGGCCGAAAAAGAGCGGAGCGAGAAGAATGGCGCCCGCTATGGCGCCGATCATGCCGGCGAAGGTGCCTGACGAGCTTGAGCCGTATTTTCTCGCCTTGACAACCAGCAGGCCGAATTCCAGCGCCTCGCCTGTCAGCGCGAAACCCGCCATCATCACCCAGAACCAGGCATCCATTTGCGTTGCCGCGGGATGGGCGAGTTTCCACAGGACAGTGAGGCCCAGCAGCACCCAGTTGCCGGGCAGACTGAAAATATTCAGCAGCAGAACAAAACCGAGCAGCGTCAGAAACGCCCCGGCGAGCATTGTGGCTATGGGAAAAGGCAGAAAGTCCATGTCCGGTTATTTGCCGCCGCGCGAATCGCGGACGCGCACTGCTTTGCCCTCCGCGCGGGACAGGCTGTTACTTTCCACCAGTTCCACACGGGGAGTCAGCAGGATTTCCGCTCGCAGACGCCGGGCAATGGCATTTCGCAGATTCTGCAAAACGCGCATGTCCTCCACAAAACATTCGTCGCGCACTTCAACCTGTACGCGCATTATGTCGCTCACGCCGTCATTTTCGAGCAGTATCAGATAATTTTGTCCGACTTCCGGGAAGGTCATGATGACTTCCTCAATTTGCATGGGATAAACATTGACGCCCTTGATGATGAACATGTCGTCGGTGCGGCCGAGTATGCGGTCGACGCGGCGGTGCACGCGGCCGCAGGGACATTCTCCGGGCAGAAAGCGCGTCAGATCCCGCGTGCGGTAGCGCAGAATGGGCATGCCTTCACGGCAGAGGCTTGTCATTACCAGCTCGCCCACTTCGCCCGCCGGCGCGGGATTTCCTGTTTCGGGATCAACAATCTCCGCGATGTAGGCGTCTTCCCAGATATGCAGGCCATTCCGCTCCGTGCATTCAAAAGCCACGCCGGGGCCGTTCATTTCTGAAAGGCCATAGGAATTATAGATTGTTATGCCGAAAAGGTCTTCTATGCGCCCGCGAAATTCCTCCGTATAGGGTTCAGCTCCCACAACGGCGATGCGCAGGGGCAAATCGCGCGGGTTTTCATTGTTGGCACGCAGATGTTCGCCGAGAATGAGCGCGTAGGAAGGCAGAATGTGCGCCACTGTGGTTCGAAAATCCTTGATGAGCTTGATCTGCCGGCGGGTGTTGCCCGCTCCGGCGGGGATGGTCATGCAGCCCAGCCGTTCGGCGCCGAAATGTATGCCGAGCCCCCCCGTGAACAGGCCGTACCCGGCCATGTTCTGAAACACGTCTTCGCGGCGCACGCCAATCATATGCAAACAACGGGCCATGAGATCGGCCCAGGTGTTGACGTCGTTCCGGGTGTGGCACACGGCGACCGGGGTGCCGGTGGTGCCGCTGGAACAGTGCATACGCACAATCTCCGAAGACGGCACGCACAACAGTCCGACCGGGTATTGCGCGCGCAAGTCCTGCTTGGTGGTGAAAGGGATGCGCCGCATGTCGTCCAGAGAGCGCAGATCGTTCGGGCCAATGCCGGCCTGCTCGAGCCGCTCGCGGTAAAACGCGCAGTTGCGCGCTTGGCTGACCGCGCGTTTGAGGCGCGACAACTGCGCGTTTTCAATTTGTCCTTTGTCCCAGAGTTCCGCCGGATCAAAAACTTCCATATCGGTTACCTTACGGCCCGGTTGCGCGGCCTTCCGCGATTTGTGCAGGCAGGTTGGCATCACCAATCAATTCAACAAAAGCCTTCAGCCTCGGGCGCGTTCAAGCTCTCCCGCCGGCGCCGCCCGGCGGCCGAGATGGCGCTGGATCAGGAAAACCAGGGCCGCAGCCGCCAGCCCGGCTATGTCGGTATAAATTCCGCTGTCGATCAGGCAGAAGGCGCCGGCAAAAGCGATGACGCGCAGGGGCATGGCCATGGCGGTGAACAGGTGGCCTTCGACGGCCATGCCTATCAGAAGCACGCCGAGGCAGGCGCCGGCCGTGACGCGCAGGCCTTCAAGCAGCGAGGTGTCAATCAGCAGCAGCTGCGGCGAATAGATAAACATGTAGGGCACGATAAAACCGGCCAGAGCCAGTTTCACGGCCGAAAATCCCGTTTTGACGGGATCGCCCCCGGACAGGCCGGCGGCCGCGAAAGCCGCCAGGGCCACAGGCGGCGTCAGGTTGGCGAACATGGCGTAATAAAAGGAGAACATGTGCGCCGATATGGCCGGGATGCCCAGCTTGGTCAGGGCCGGAGCGGCTATGGTGGCCGTTATGATGTAAGCCGGGATGGAAGGAACCCCCATGCCCAGAATCATGCAGGTGATCATGGTGAAAACCAGGGTGAACAGCAGGCTCTGGCTGCCCATGGCTATTATGGTGTTGGCCATGGTCAGGCCAAAGCCCGTTTTGGAGGTCACGCCTATGATGATGCCCACGCAGGCGCAGGCCATGGCCACGGGTACGGTCTGCTTCGCCCCGTCGGCAAAGGCGTCGCAGATGTCCTTCAGGCTCATCCGGGTGGTCTTTCTGAAGCCGGCCACAACAATGGTGGCGACGATGGTGATCACAGCGGAATAAATGACAGTGGTGCCGGAGAAAAGCAGCAGGTAGAGCAATATGGCTATGGGAATGAGCAGGTGCCCCCTTTCCCGCATGACATTTCTCACCAGGGGCAGTCGATCTTTCGGCAGACCTGTCAGGCCCAGTTTGCCGGCCCGCAGATGCACCTGGATGATGATGCCCAGATAGTAGAGCAGGGCCGGAACAGCCGCGTGCACGATAATCACCGAGTAGGGCACGCTCAGTATTTCCGCCATGATGAAGGCGGCCGCCCCCATGACCGGCGGGAGCAACTGCCCGCCCACGGAGGCCGAGGCCTCCACGGCCCCGGCGAAGTCCCTGTGATAGCCGATTTTTTTCATCAGGGGAATGGTGAAGGCCCCGGTGGTGACCACGTTGGCCACGGCCGAGCCGTTGATGGAGCCGAGCAGGCCTGAGGAAATGACGGCCACCTTGGCCGGCCCCCCCTTGCTGTGCCCGGCCAGGGCCATGGCCAGATCTTTGAAAAAGGTCCCCATGCCGGATTTGCCCATGATTGCGCCGAAAAGGATGAAAAGAAAAATATAGCTGGCCGCCACGCTGACCGAGGTGCCGTATATCCCCTCCGTGTTGGCGAAGAAATGGTTGGAGAGCTGCATCCAGGTATAGCCGCGGTGTCCGAACAGCCCGGGCATGCCGCGTCCGAACATGCCGTAGGCGATAAAAACCAGGCTCAGAATGACCAGAGCCCAGCCGGCCGTGCGCCGCGAGCTCTCCAGCACCAGGAAAACCAGAAGCGTGGCTATGACTAGGTCGGGAATGTCCGGATTTCCGGCCCGCTCCACCACTCCCAGATAATCGACCCAGATGTAGACCGGAACGGCTATGGACAGGGCGATCAAAAGCCAGTCGCTCCAGTTCACGTTTTTATAGCTGCTTTTTTGCCGAAGGGGTACATGATGAAACTCAAAACCAGCATCATGCCGACATGCAGCGAACGGTGCTCAAGCACGACAGGCGTGCCTACAAAGGCGGTCATGAAATGGTACAGGCTGACGGTGATGCAGAGCAGATAAAATATCCTGTCAACGAGCGGAGATGCCAGCTTGCGGGTATGGGACTCCTTATCCAGGTCTTCTATAAGCCTTTGCTGTTCCTCGGTGAGCACCCCTTTCATGGCTTCGGCTATGGCTTCATCCGGCACGTCCGGCACAGCGCCCGGAGATTTTGCATCCGGCGGAGCGACTCCCTTCTTTTCAAGGCGTTCCATTTGCTTCTCCTTTCTCAATACGCAGGCCTATGCGGGCGTGATGCGGCAGATCCGAGCCGCGCGTGACCAGTCTGCCGTCCAGCAGAATGTCCCGCGTGGCGGTGCGCGAATTGAGCCAGACCAGTTCAGGGAATGTCTGTCCGATTTCCTCCATGTGGATCAACCCGTCGCGCACATAGCAGACGCGGCCCTTGTCCTCCGGGATGCCCGCTCCAAAGGCCGGAAAGGTAATCGAATCCAGCACCAGATTATATTCTTCGTCCACATGGTAGTACTCGTTCCAGGGAATTTTTTCCAGAGAGTGAATCCATCCGAAAAAGAGCCGGCTGTTCACGCGGGCCGGGGCCTTGGCGTAAAGGGCTCCGCTCTGCCGGTCATAAACGCGCAACACGGCTTCTTGCGCGGCTTGGGCGGGCGCGGGCGGGAGAGCTGAAAACAGGAAAACGAACAAGACGCCTGCCGGGAGAAGCCAAGTCTTCTTGCCCGGCAGGCCGCATGGCGTCATGAAAAGCGCCGCCCTGCCGGGGCTACTTGAGCATGCCTTTGTCTTTATAATACGTTACCGCTCCATTGTGCAGGGGAACAGAGGTTCCAAGTATGCCGCGCAGGGCGGTTTCCGGCTTTATATTGGCCTTGGCCGTGGCGTGCGCAGCCTGGACCGCCTCAAGCCCCTTGGGGGAATAAATGTTTTCGAGAAGATCATAGACCACGTTGTCGGGCTGTTTGATGTCCACAAGCATTATGTTCATGACCGCCGCGGTGGTGGTGTCTTTTTCCGCCCCATACACGGAGGCCGGAATGGTGGCTTCTATGTAGAAAGGATACTTTGCGATCAGCTTTTTCAGAGCCGCTCCTTCCACCGGCACAAAGGCGATTTTCTTGGCGGTGCCGAGCTCCCGGATGGTGGCGTTGCCGAGGCCGGAGGTGACGAAGGCCGCGTCGCAGAGGCCGTTTTTCATCTGGTCAATGGCTTCTCCGTAGTTGAGATAATCCACGCGGCAATCCTTGTAACTCATGCCGTGGGCCTCAAACATCATGCGCGCGTTGATTTCCACGCCGGAGTTGGGAGCGCCCACGCCCACGCGCTTGCCTTTGAGATCGGCGAAGGTTTTGATGCCTGAGTC
>JAISXC010000129.1 GCA_031270875.1 Desulfovibrio sp. | reverse complement strand
ACTGGCGGACAACGCCGCTTTGCATGTGCCGCTTGATCCGGACGTGGCCGATTTTATGGGCGCGTTCATGGAAGAGGCCCTTTCCCTGGCCGATGTCATTGAGGACGGCCTGCTCACCGTCAACCAACAGGGGGAAGCGCTGTATGTCTGATAAGCAAAAAGCCTCCTCGCCCGCTGGCGACAAGCCAAAGCGCAAACCCTTCCATGAGGAGTTTGCGGAAAAGATCATTGCCCGACTGAAGGAAGGCACGGCACCCTGGCAACAGCCCTGGCATCCCGGCAGCGCGAGCATGGCTCCGCACAATCCCGCCTCCGGCACGGTCTACAAGGGCGTGAACCGCGTCAGCCTCGCCATGTCCGGCTACGGCGATCCGCGCTGGATGACTCTCAAGCAGGCCAATGACCAGGGCATGAGAATTCTGCCCGGTAGTAAATCCAGCCCCGTGGTCTATTACCAGTTCACCAAAGAGCGGGATCGTCTTGACGAAAACGGCAAGCCCGTTCTCGGAGAGGACGGCAAGCCCCTGCAACAGACCGTGGAACTGGAAAGGCCGATCATGCGTTTCGCAAGGGTTTTCAACGGGGAGCAGATCGACGGTATGCCGCCCCTGCGTCTTACGGAAACGGCATATGAATGGAATCCCATTGAAAAGGCCGAAAGCATCCTGGCCGCGTCCGGGGCAATCATCAAACACGATCAGAGCAATCGGGCCTTCTATCGCTTGAATACGGATTCCATCCATCTGCCGCCGCGTGAAAATTTTGAGGACGCGGGCAGATATTACGGCACGGCCTTGCATGAACTCGGCCATTGGACTGGCCACGACAGCCGCATGAACCGGGAGCATGGGCCTTTCGGCTCGGAAGTTTACGCCCGCGAGGAACTGCGGGCGGAGATCGCTTCCTGGATGTTGGGGCAGGACACGGGCATTCCCCATGATCCGGAACAGCACACCGCCTACGTCCAATCCTGGATCAAGGCCCTGGAGCAAGATCCTTACGAGATCCAGAGAGCCTGCCGGGATGCGGAACAGATCAAGGTCTATCTCCTTGACCTGGAACGCAAAAAGGAAATGGGCATTGACGCGCCCGGCGTCATGCCGGAAGCGCCCCGGCCCGAACGTGAGGAAGGCATTGCCGCGATGGGCCTGCCGCCTTCGGCGCGGGAAAAGACCTGGCTCAATGTGCCCTACAAGGAAAAGGACGGGGCCAAGGCATTGGGCGCGAAATGGGACAAACAGGAAAAACGCTGGTTCGCGCCGGAAGGAGCCGACCTCTCCCAACTGCAAAACTGGCTGCCGGTGGAAGTTCTCCAGCCCCTGTCTCCACCCCTGTCTCCACAAGAGGAATTTGCCTTGGCGCTGGAAAAAGCCGGGCTGGATCTGCAAGGACAGTCTCCGCTCATGGACGGAGAGATCCACCGCGTTCCGTTGGCGGGCGGCAAAGAAAACGAACTGAACGGCGCGTACTGCGCCTATGCCGACGATCCCGCCGGGTGGGCGCAAAATTTCGCCACCGGAGAAAAAATTTCCTGGATTGCCACCGGCCATGTGCTGAGTGAGGAACAAATCGCGGCCATTTACCAGGAACGTGCGCAGGCCCGTCAAGAATTGGAAACGCTCCAGGCCGAGAGGCGTAACGAGGTTGCGCGGGATGCCGCTGACATCATTCTCGGATTGGGGATTGCCTCCAGAGAACACCCCTACTTGAAAAAGCGGGAAATTGAGCCTTTCGGGGCGCATCAAGAACAGGACAGGCTTTTTATCTCCATGCACAATGCGGCTGGTGAAATCCGTAACCTCCAAATCATTGAGAAAGACGGCAACACTCACATCCCGACAGGCGGAGAACGCGAGGGGCTTTTCCATCTTATTGCCTCGCCGGAAAACAATTTGCCCCAAGGGGAAATCCTCCTGTCGGCAAACTTCATATCCGGCGCATCGCTCCACATGGCGACGGGCAAACCTGTGGCCGTAGCCTTCACGCCGGAAAACCTCACGCCGGTCGCCAGAGCCTTGCGGGAACAGTTTCCCCAGGCGGAGATCACCATTTGCGCGGACAACAACCAGTATGCCCGAACGGACGGCACGGTCCACAACCGGGGCGTCATCGAGGCGGAACGCGCCGCCGAAGCCGTGGGCGGCAAGGTGGTTGTGCCTGAGTTCATGGACGGGGAAAAGGCGCGTGGCCTGACGAATTTCAACGATCTGCACGTCTCTCGCGGCCTTGAGGAAGTGCAGCGCCAGATGAACGCCCCTGACATGGAACATTCCAGGCGGGCGGAACAGGCACAGGACAAGGGCCTGGAAAGGAGGCTGTCGTTATGAAGCTGCTGATAGTCGAATCGCCCGGCAAGGTAAAGAAGATACAGGAATTTCTCGGCCCGGAGTGGAAGGTGGCCGCTTCCGTGGGCCATGTGCGGGACATGCCGGTTAAGAAAATGGGCGTGGCCGCGCCGGACTTCAAACCTGAATACGAGCCAACGGAACGGGGCGCGGATGTGTTGAAGCGTCTGGCCGCTCTGGTCAAAACGGCGGACGCGGTGTATCTCGCCACCGATCCGGACAGGGAGGGGGAGGCTATCGCGTGGCATCTGGCCGATGCCCTGAGACTCAAGAATCCTCAACGAATCACCTATACGGAGATCACGCGCTCCGCCGTTCTGGCGGCGCTGGCCTCTCCCCGCTCCATCGACATGGATCTGGTCAGGGCGCAGGAAGCGCGGCGGGTGCTGGATCGCTTCTGCGGCTATATGGTCAGCGGCCCGCTCTCCCGCGTTTCCGGGCAGAAGATGTCCGCCGGGCGGGTGCAGTCTCCGGCAACGGCGCTCATTGTGGAACGGGAGCGGGCCATACAGGGTTTTGTTTCCACAACCCACTACGGCGCGGAACTCTCCTTTGGGAGTCTGGACAACATATGCGCGGACGCGAAAGGGGCCGCGCATGGCGAATGCGGCAGCATGCGCCCGCACGCGGAGCGGGCGAGCGCCGGAGCATTTTCCGCGCAAAATGTTCCGGCGCAATCTGATAAAGTCGGCTGGAAAGCCGTCTGGCTGCTCAAGGAATGGCTGGAAGACGGCGCGGAATACATGACAGACAAAGCCTTGGCGGAAAAAGTCGCCGCCCTGCGCTCCCTGGAAGTTCTGGAATGCAGGGAAGAGGAAAGCCGCTCCGCGCCTCCGGCTCCCTTCATCACCTCCTCCATGCAACAGACGGCCAACACGGCCCTGAAATTCACGGCCAAAAAGACAATGGAACTGGCGCAGGGGCTTTATGAAGCCGGTTTCATAACGTATCACAGAACGGACAGCCCCAACCTTTCCGATGAGGCCATGGCCGCTATCCGGGCCTATGCCTCGGAAAAGGGCCTGCCGCTGCCGGACAAGCCGCGTGTCTGGAAAGCCAAAGGCAACGCGCAGGAAGCTCATGAGGCGATCCGCCCGACGCACGCTGAAGTTGAGGATGCCGGAGAAACGGAAGAGCACAAGGCGCTCTACCGGCTGATCCGGCTTCGCGCCCTGGCTTCGCAACTGGCGGATGCCGTCCATGCCGTGGTCGCCCTGCGCCTGGGCGCGGATGTGGACGGGAAACAGGCGGTCTTTGAAGCCAAAGGCCGCAAACTTATTGCTCCGGGTTGGAAGTTCCTGAACGCCGCTCCGGAAGAGGAAGAAAGCGAAGCGGCGGAAATGAACAATCCCGTGCCGGTGATGAAGGCCGGAAGCAGGGCCACGGCCCTTTCCGGCAAAGTCCTGACCAAAAACACCTCCCCTCCCTCCCGCTATACGGAAGCATCCCTTGTGCGGGAACTGGAAAAGCGCGGCATTGGCCGTCCCTCCACCTACGCGGCCATAATCGAGACAATCAAAAAACGGGAATATGTGAAGCTGGAGAAAAACCGTTTCGTGCCGACCCCCTTGGGCGTCATGCTCCTGGACAGCCTCAAGGGAAAATTCTCGTTTTGCGAGTATGATTTTACGGAGAAGATGGAGCAATCCCTGGATGATATTGCCGAAGGCCGGGTGGAGTATGTTTCCGTGCTGGCTCCGGCCTACCAAACGCTTGCCGGTGAAGTGTCGGCCTTTGAAAAGGCCACGGGCAAAGTCTGCCCGGCCTGCGGCAAGCCCATGTTTCATCGGACGGGCAAAGGGAAAAACGGCAAGCCCTATGATTTTTGGGGCTGCTCCGGCTGGCCGGAGTGCGGGCAAACGCTGTAAACTCCTCCAACAGCGTTTGATCCCCAAAAGCGGCTCCGGCTTTCACCGGGGCCGCTTCGTTTTTCGGGCTTACCCCCAAATCGCCGCGTTGTATCCCGGCGATTCCTGGTTGACAGTGGGGGCAAGAAAATCCTCGACAGCTTGCAGAGCCTTGAAAAGCGGCCTGTCGGGCACATTTCCCTCACCGCACTGGTACAGGAAGCATTGCAGGGACTTGAAGAACTGCACCTTTCCCAACCTGTCCAGCGGCCTCCGGTGCCGAGCATCCAGATCAACGCATTCCGCGACATCCTCCAGCATGGTTTTCGTCCCGTATCTCTGCCGGAAGGCGTCAAGGTTCATGGCCAGCATGGCGTCGGCAAGGCTTCTCCTGTCGTGCGGCTCTCCGTTTCCACGCAAGGGGAGCCTGCCTGAATGCAGTTTTACGAGTTCGGCGGCAAGCGTGGCAATGCGGTGTCCTTCCATAATGAAGCAACTCATGGTTTTTCTCCCTGGCTTTTGCCCTCTCCCCCCGAAGGAACATTTTCCCCGGCAGGCGGGGGGCGGTCGCCTTTCGCTCCCGCCCCCCGCTGCCCGGAGAAAATGGATACAACCCGTCAGCCCGCAGGGCCTACCTTCAGGTTTTTGGGGCGGGCCGCGCCGCCTGGAGGGGGGAATGAACCGTGAAAAGACGGAATGAACGCAGTGAATGACGGGTTGGCGCGGTTCATGCGCGTATCGCGCACCCCCGCAAGGCGGAAGGTACGCCGCCAAGATTTCTTGGCAGAAAATCTGGTCGGCAGAAATCGGTCGGCAGAAATCTTGACACTGAATTTTTTTTGCTATACAGCTAACAAATCCTGGAGGAAATGGATGCGAAGAGTTTCCAAGTAATTTAGCCGCCCAAGGCCTTCATGCGACTCTCAATGAGTCTGCGGACTGATCCGGTTCAAGTACATTGTACTTATGAAGGCGGATGGTGTGGTTTTTTTGATTACTGAGGGAGCTTATTCCATTTCGTGACTCTTCTTTAAAGAAAGCCGCGCGGAAGCAATTCCACGCGGCTTTCTTTATTCCAGGATAATTTGATGCTCCAAAAATTCGCCTTGCCCGATAATGATTGGCAAAAAAAAGCCATTCTTTTCTTAGTCAGCCAGAATATTTCACTTTTTGGTTCTTCAACTGTAGG
>JAISXC010000058.1 GCA_031270875.1 Desulfovibrio sp. | reverse complement strand
GTGGATGTGCCCGTTGTGGGGGACTGCCGTCTCTCGCTGCAAGGCATGCGGGAAATTTGCGATACAAAATTCGCCGGCGAGGACTGGGCGGCGAAACATGCCGACTGGCTTGCCACCGTTCGGAACTGGAAGACCGGCAAACCGCTCACGTACCAGAAAAACGGCAAAATCAAACCCCAGCAGGTGGTGGAAGCGTTGTTTGAACTCACCGGGGGAGAGGCCATCGTCGCCACGGACGTGGGCCAGCATCAGATGTGGACAGCCCAGTTTTACACTTTCACACGGCCGCGCACCCTGCTCACAAGCGGCGGTCTCGGCACCATGGGGTACGGTTTCCCCGCGGCCATCGGCGCGCAACTGGCTTTCCCCGACAAAAAAGTCGTCGTCGTCGTGGGGGACGGTTCCATACAAATGAACATTCAGGAACTCGCCACGGCGGTTGTCAACAAATTGCCCGTGAAAGTGATTATTCTGAACAACCGTTGCCTCGGCATGGTGCGCCAGTGGCAGGAGCTCTTTTACCATAACAACCGGTTCGCCACAAATATGGAAACCCAGCCGGATTTCGTGAAGCTGGCGGAGGCCTATGGCGCGGAAGGATACAGGATCCTTGAGGAAGCGGACCTTCAGCCGGTGTTGAGGAAAGCTCTCGCCTCTCCCGCTCCGGCCTTTGTCGACGTTGTGGTGGAGCGGGAGGAAAACGTCGCGCCCATTGTGCCGGCGGGCGCGGCCCTGAATGAGATGCTGCTGGTCTGAAGGAGAGGCGGGGCCGCAAGTCAGGCGCGCTTTGGTTGTTCGCAGGCGAAATTTGTTTGAGTCTTTTGTAAGGGGAACCGACAATGCAACGACATGTGCTCTCCGTGCTGGTGGAAAATGAACCCGGCGTGCTTTCACGCGTGGTGGGGCTTTTCAGCGGGCGCGGCTTCAATATTCATTCGCTCAATGTCGCTCCCGCCCTGGAGGACGGCGCGTCCCGCATGACCATCACGACGTACGGGGACAGCCTTATCGTTGAGCAGATCATGAAGCAGCTCCACAAGATTGTCTCTGTGATCAAGGTGATGGACTTTGAGGATACCCCCGCTGTGGAGCGGGAAATGATGTTTGTGAAAGTGCAGGCCGAAGGGCAGGCGCGCGGCGAGATTCTGCGTATCGTGGAAATATTCCGCTGTAAGGTCGTGGACGTGAGTCCCTCGGAAATGACCATTGAAGCCACGGGTGATCATTGCAAGCTGCAAGCCATTATCGGGCTTCTGCAGCGCTTCGGCATCAAGGAGCTGGCGCGCACGGGCTCCATGGCGATGCGCCGCTCCAGAAAAACGGACTGACTTTCTTGCCGCTGCGGCGCGCGGGGACGATGATGGATAATCGACGAAAATTTGCACAATCACTGTACAAGCACGGGAGATGGCGGAATGAAGGTGTATTATGAACAGGATGCGGACATTGCAAAGCTGAAGGACAAAACGGTGGCCGTTGTCGGCTACGGAAGCCAGGGACACGCCCATGCGCAAAATCTGCGCGATTCCGGCGTCAGGGTTATCATAGGGCAGCGTCCCGGCGGCCCCAATTACGAACTTGCCCGGGAGCACGGCTTCACGCCGGTTTCTGCCGCCGAAGCGGCCGCCCGGGCGGACATGATCATGATTCTTCTGCCGGATGAGGCGCAAGCCGGCGTGTACGAAAAAGATATCAGGCCGAATCTTGTCAAGGGCAAGGCCTTGTTGTTCGCTCACGGTTTCAACATCCATTTCAGCCAGATTCGCCCGCCCGAGGATGTGGATGTTTTTCTTATCGCACCGAAAGGACCGGGCCACCTGGTGCGCCGTACCTTTACCGAAGGCGGCGGCGTGCCTTGTCTTGTGGCTATAGAGCAGGATGCCACGGGCCGGGCGCTGGAGCTTGCTCTCGCTTACGCCAAGGGCATCGGCGGCACTCGTTCCGGCGTTATTGCCACCACTTTCCGCGAAGAGACGGAAACCGACCTTTTTGGCGAACAGGCCGTGTTGTGCGGCGGTATTTCCGCACTCATCAAGGCGGGTTTTGAAACCCTGGTGGAGGCCGGTTACCAGCCGGAAATGGCCTATTTCGAATGCATGCACGAAATGAAGCTGATTGTGGATTTGATGTACGAAGGCGGGCTTTCGCGCATGCGGTACTCCATCAGCAACACGGCGGAGTTCGGTGATTATGTCTCCGGCCCGCGCCTGATCAATGAAGACGTGAAAAAAGAGATGAAGAGCGTACTCAGGGACATACAGAGCGGCGCTTTTGCCCGCGATTTTATTGTGGAAGCCAGGGCCGGCTACCCCAGGTTCCTCACGACGCGCCGCAACGAGGGCGAACATCAGATTGAGCAGGTGGGCAGACGGCTGCGCGGCATGATGGGCTGGCTTAAAAAGGACAAAAGGAAAGACTGAGCGCATTCGACTGTCAACGACGAAAAGCCTCCTCATTGGTCTGCCCCCTGTCAAGTAGACAGGTAAAAAGGCCTCAGGGGCGATGATTAAGCGGCCGGCTTTTCCCGGTATTCCACCGGGGAAAGCTGGCCGGGCCTTTTCCGGAACCGTTCCGTGTTATTGTCCCACTTTGGGAGGGTCAAAACCTGCCCGACATACATCCCTCCAACTTTTGCTCCCTACTACCGGAGAGAGGGCGTAATTTCCAGGGTTTTTCTAAAATTTCATGCGGCTGCCCCGGTATGGAAACAATGGAGTCTTGACACGATCAGGAAAGCTACGTTATCTGGAAGTGTCAAGAAATATCGAAGCCTATGACAAGAGAGCAATGCCCTTTATCTTGAGAAAACGTGAGATACGGGCTCACAGCTTACAAATAATGCCCGTATTTTTGCAATTGGACACTGGAAGGGAAGAGCAAAAGTCCTTTTGATCCCCCGGAACGAGCGCGGCGGGCGCAAAGAGTACCACAGCTCGGCGGCAGGAGTCTTTTGTTGAACTGAGCATAAAAATGAACGCGCGTATCGCGCAGAACACTAGATGCTGTAGTCACGTGATTGTCTAAATTTAGTTTTTCTGTCATATTTCGCCGATAACGAGATGGATATGACAGTACCAGCGCACCGGCGCTCCGTGGCGGGATCTCCCGTCTGACTTCGGCGCTGGGGGAATACCCATCGTCGTTTCATTCGTTGGCGCGATAATGGCGTCTGGGAAAAGCTGCTTGAAATTTTGATTGATGAACCCGATTTTGCATGGCTGATGATCGGCGCAAGCCATTGCAAGGTCCACCCGCATGCGGCGGGGGCAAAAAGCGGCAATCAGGCCATGAGCCGCACAAAAGGGGGCTCAACATAAAATTGCATTTGGCCGTGGATACGCATGGTATGCCGCTCAGGGCTGTTATTACACAAGGCACAACGGCGGACTGCACGCAGACTGTTGCCCTGATTGACGGATTTGAAGCGGAATATCTTTTGGCGGATCGCGGGTACGATTCTGACGCAATCGTTGACCAGGCGAAACTTCGGGGGATGACGCCGGTTATTCCGCCGAAAAAGAA
>JAISXC010000095.1 GCA_031270875.1 Desulfovibrio sp. | reverse complement strand
CCGCCGGGCCTGTTCCGCGGAAACGGCAGCCGCCCCTGTTGGCGGCTGCCGGCGTTGCCTGTTCATGATGCCTGTTCTCGGACCTTGCGCTGTGACTGTTCGTTCCTGGCCTCCGCCGTCAGGTCCTCAATATTCTCCTTGGCGGTTTCCACCATGGCCGCGGCCCTGTCCTTCACGTCCATGCCGTGACTCAGGAGCGTGGCGCAGGATTTTTTCAGATCAATGGAACCGCGGGAGAGCAGGACAGCGCCGACGGCGCCGACAATAACGCCGGCCCCCACAGCCAGCCCGTATTTCCAGAAATTTCCTGTGGGCATAAGTACCTCTTTGTAAAAAGTGTTGATATGGATCCCCGGCCCCTGCCGGATTCCGCAAGCGGCTTTTGCAGGATGCCGCAATAAAAAATGAATGTCAATTTCTTTTTCGGAAAAATTCGCCGAACAGCGGAACGGTTGCGGATCGCGTCGGGCGACCTCGACGAATACCTTGCTCCGCGAGTAAATACAGGATAGTAATTCCGCATGATGCCTATCCTGGTTTTACAAGGCGCCCGCTTCGGCGACCTGCTGCAAAGCAAACGCCTTCTTCTGACTTTGGAAAACCGGGGAGAAGTACATCTGGGCGTTGACAAAAGCCTTGCGCCGCTGGCGAGGAAGATTTACCCCGGCGTTGAGGTTCATGCCCTTAACCTCCACGCCAAGCCCGACCATCAGGCCTTGGAGGAGAATAAAAAATGTCTGGCCAAATGGCGCGATCTTGATTTTCAGGCAGTGTACAACTGCAATTTTTCGCCTCTCACAACAGCCATGTGCCGTTGTTTTGAACCAGAACGCATCACAGGCTACCGCCCGTCGGCAAGCGGCATACTGCGATCTTCCTGGGCCAGAACCGCCTTCCGCCTGAGCGGGCGTCGCCGCACAACTCCGCTCAATCTGGCTGATTTCTGGGGGCATTTCGCCCCAGCCCCATTACCCGCGCGCAATGTCAATCCCCTCCCTTGTCCCGGCGGGCAAGGGCTTGGCGTTGTGCTGGCGGGCAGGGAACCACGGCGTTCTTTGCCCGTTCCCCTGCTGGCGGAAATAGTGCGTTGCGTCTTTCACGTTCTGGATGGTCCCCGTATTCGCCTGCTGGGCACAAAGGCCGAGTGTTCGTCCGCCCGCCGGCTCATGCGGTTTCTTCCTCCGAAAATGCACGGGCATGTTGAAGATCTGAGCGGAAAGACGGACTGGCATGGCCTTGTCGGAGCCGCCGAAGGTCTGGACATGCTTGTCACGCCGGATACAGGAACAATGCATCTAGGCGCGCATCTCGGCGTGCCGGTTCTCGCCTTTTTTCTTTCCTCGGCTCTCTGCCATGAGACGGGGCCTTACGGACAGGGCCATTACGTCTGGCAGGCCGCCTGCAATTGCGCCCCATGCCTTGAATCAGCTCCGTGCCGCGCGGAGCTTCGCTGTCTGAAAGCCTTTCGTTCCAAAAATTTTTTACCGGCTCTCGGCTTCCTTATGGAAGGAAAAACCCTCGACAGCGCGCAGTTTCCCATAGACCTGCAACTTTGGAAAAGCGATCTGGATGATCTGGGCGAACATTTTCAATTGTGTGCCGGAATTGACGAATACGGCCGACAGCGCGACTTTTTGCGCCGTCGCCTGCGTAACTGCCTGTCACTTCTGCCGTTGACGGATTCCCCGCCTGATGCCAGGACAGGCCAGCCTGTTCCCCCCCTTGAAATGAGAGACTGGCTTTACCAAGACGCGGACTGGATGTTGCCGCCTGAGAGGTACTGCTGATGTCACAGGGCTCGTTGCGAATTCTGGTTGTTCTGCCCATGTATGGAGGTTCCCTTCCCATAGGCCGTTATTGCGCCAGGGCTTTGCAAGGCATGGGCCACAGCGTGAGGCTGTTTGACGCGCCGCTGCTGTATCCCGCCTTTACGGGCCTGCAGCGGCTCGGTCTGCCGCCCGCGGCCGGGAATCAGCTTGAAAATTCCTTTCTGCAGCTTGTCTCGCAGGCCATATGGGCCCATGCGCAGGCTTTGGAGCCCCATCTTGTGCTGGCCCTGGCACAGGCGCCGCTGAACCGCAATCTTCTGCAACGGCTGCGCCGTAGCGGCGTGCGCACGGCCATGTGGTTTGTCGAGGATTATCGCATTTTTGACTATTGGCGTCTGTATGCCCCGCTTTATGACGTTTTTGCCGTAATTCAGAAAAAGGATGTTGTTGACGAACTGGCCCGGCTTGGACAGAACAATACGCCCTATCTCCCCTTGGCGGCCTTGCCGGACTTCCACAGGCCGCTTGAGCTGACGGCCCGGGAAAGGCGGGAATACGGAGCGGATATGTCTTTTCTAGGAGCTGGCTATCCGAACAGGCGGCTGGCCTTTCGGCATCTCGCCGGCAGAAATTTTAAAATATGGGGTTCCGACTGGGAGGGGGAAACTTTGCTGGCGGGCAATATCCAACGCCAGGGTTCGCGCGTCAGTGAAGATGAGAGCGTGAAGATTTACAACGCGTCAAAAATCAACATCAACCTGCATTCCAGTCTTCAGACCACAACTGTTGTCAGTCACGGCGATTTTGTCAATCCGCGCACTTTTGAACTGGCGGCAGCGGGAGCTTTTCAACTGGTGGATGACCGCTCGCTGCTTGGCGAGCTTTTCAGGACGGACGAATTGGCGACGTTCACGTCCGCTGCGGAATTGTACGAGAAAATTGATTATTTTTCTTCAAGGCCGGAAGAGCGGGAGGCCTATGCCGGCAAAGCTCGCATCCGCGTGCTGCGGGAGCATACGTATGCCCACAGGATGACGGCTTTGCTGGATTATATTGCACAGCAGACAGGCGACTGGCCTCAAAGCGCGGCCAAAGACGATTACCCGCCGGAACTCGGCCCTGAATTTCACGCGGAGCTTGAATTCTTGACGCATAAACTCGGCCTGGGCCCCCATTCCTCTTTTGAGGACGTCATCGTCTGTCTGCGCGGGCAGAGCGGCGCATTGAACGAGCTGGAAACCTCGCTGCTTTTCCTGGATGAGTGGCGCAAGCAGTATTTGAAATAAATTTCGCGGGAGTGTTGACTATAGCAAGGGGATCGTACTCATCATTATGGGGAGGATGTCTCCTTTGCGCGCCTGCGCATTCATCCGGTTGACAATTCGTTGAATCGCCAGCCGGATGAACGCGTGGGTAATATGCGGGTATGAAACTGTATGCCGAAAAGTTATTTAATAATCATAACGTATTATTTTCTTTTTGCCGGTTTTACCCTGAAGCGGTAAATTTCGCTGATTTCCTTGGTATACCCTGGGTAAAATCCTCTGGGCATGCCAAGGATGATGCGCGCGCCGCGATTGAAATGCACCAGCAACTCTCCTGCCTTCTCGTCAAAGGCAAGGCCCTCTATTTCGCCCTGGCGCTTGACTTCGGTGAAGGCTTTTTCCATCACCACCGTCGCGTAATTGACATCGTTCCTGATGTCCACCCGGTACAGATGATCCGGCGCGTTGTCGTCCGCCTCCCCGTCATCGGCCGTCACGTAAAGCGCGCCCTTGTAATAGTAAACGCCCTGAATCCACTGCGGAGAAGGAGCCAGGTGCACCCTGCGCAAAAACTTGCCGGTGTCCAGGCTGTACTCATAAAGATACCTGTCGCTGTAGCCTTTCAGAAGACCGCTTTCCTTGCCGATTGCCCAGCAGGACATCCACACCGTACGCTTGTCGCGGTCCACGCAGATGCCGGAGACCTCCTCCTGGCCGGACTCCGGCTCAAACTTGAATGTGCGCTTGAATTTGAGGGTTTGGGCGTCATGAATGGCAATCTGGATATCCTTGCCCACGCCGTCCTCAAACCATTCGGCGCTGACGAAAATTTCGCCGTCATAGACGTCGATATCGCCAATATGATTGGAAGGAATGGCATACCCCTCAAAGGGATTTTCGTTGGAAGCCACAAGGTTGCCCTTCTTGTCATACTTGTAGATGGCCTTGCTGCCGCTGACATAGTAGTGTTTATCATCAACGGCGATGCCCTGCCTGCCCTTCACTTCAAACGAGTCCATCAGTTTGTACCTGTTGACCGGAAGCATTTCCCTCCACGGTTTGGCGTCCGCGGCCTGCGCCGCGCCCGCCGCGCACAGCAAAAAAACACCGCACAGAAAAGAACAAAGTTTCCTCATAAAACTCCTCCGTGTTGTTACAGCCCCGCGCCGCCGGCAACAGCGCCGCCGGCGCGGACATGCGTTGTTGGCCTTACAGGGCGCGCGCCAGCAGCGACAGGGGATGCACAGCCGAAAATCCCGTGCCCTGCGTGATGGCGGTACGGCACGAACCGCATTCGCTCACGCAAAGTTCCGCGCCGGTTTCCCCTATCGCGGCGAAAAGCGCGGAGCCCGTTTGCGCGCCTATCTCATATCGCCCCTTTTTCATGCCGTAACTGCCGGCAAGACCGCAACAGCCCGCGTTCACGTCTTCAATGCGCACACCGGGGATTTGCCGCAATACTTCAAGCCCCGGCCTCCCCATCCCCAGGGCTCGCAGGTGGCAGGGGGCATGATAGGCCAGAAGCCCGGCAACCGGACGGGCCGCGGCAATGTCAAGCCGCCCCCGCTCCACAAGCGAAAGCACAAAAGCGGCCGCCTCATACACCGGAGCAACTCCGGAACCGATGCCTTCCGCAGGGAAAAGCGCCTGATATTCCTGCCCGACCATAAGCGCGCAGCTCGGGCATGGAGAAATGACGGCTATATCCTGTTCCGCCAGCCGGATAACCTCGCGGCGATTCTGCTCCGCGCGCTTCCGCGCGGCTTCCATCAGGCCGCCGGAAAGCAGCGGCAGGCCGCAGCAGACAAAGTCTTTCGGCACAATGACATCGTAGCCGGCCTTTTCCAGCAGAGTTATGATATCCAGCCCGACCCACGGTTCATAATAGGAAACAAAACAGCCGGGGAACAGGGCAACCGCATCCCGTTTTCCGGACGGGCCGGGCATTTGCCGGCGGCCGGAAAGGCGGCGGCGCTCCCGCAGCGGAGCGAAGGAAGGAAACGGGGCGCGTTTGTCCAGGCCGACAGCGTCCAGCAGAAGGCGTGAAACGGGGCTTTTCATGCCGAAATTCAGCAAAAAAGCCGGGACATGGCGCGCAAGCCTGCCGATGTCGCCGGAAAAACCCGTCAACAGATCGCGAAGGGGTATTTTTCTGCCTTTGCAATACGCGGCCCTGGCCAGCATGTTGAAGGTGGAAACCGGAACCCCGGACGGACAGGAGATATCGCAGTTTTTACAGTTAGAGCAGTATTCCACCGAAGCGTCGTCATGCAAACCATACAGGCGGAAGCGCTCAAAGGCCGGGCCGGTCATTTTCGGGCCGCGAAAACGCGTGGTGGCGGCGGCAACGGGACAGTGCACCGTGCAGACAGTACAGGCCGTGCATTCGTCAGGATTGAATTGATGAAACATGAAAGTATTGCCAAAAGAATGTTTCAATTCATTTTTATGCCCTACTCCAGACATGGCGTCTTGTCATGCCCTGCTGCCGGCGGCGTAGCCGGTGGCGACAGCCACGCCGCTGCCGGATTTTTCTGCGGCAAAATCATAACCCCGAAGCGTTCTGCCGGCAAAATACACGTTGGCAAAAAGCGCGGCTCCCTCTTTGTCCACCGCCTGCAAATCTCCGTTCACCGCCACGCCCAAGGCGGCAAAGACATGCCGCCCGTGGCCGAAGAAACGTTCGTTCGACCAGTTTTCAGGCTGTGGAGGCGCCGCCACGGGGATGTTGAAAATCCGCTCAACGGCCTGCCCCGGTTGAGTGGATATCCCCCTGCCGTAAAAGCCGCCTGTGGCGATGATATAAGACTTGGCTGAAAAAATTCGCTGAACGCCGCCATGTTGGGCCACAAGCCCCCGGCAATGACGATCTTCCACGACGGCCCGCGTCACCGTGACGTTGTCAAAGGCGGCCACGCCGGATTTGCCCAAAGCGCGGCGCAACGCGTTCTGAAGGCGCAAACCGCTCACTGCCGGCGGCGGACAGACGCATTCCACAAGAAGCAGCCCCAATTTTTCCTCCAGCGATTTATGGAGATGCGCAACAGCGTCCACCCCCAGCACGGGAGGCAACAAAAGGGCCTGTGTCCGGACGGGCAACGATGAAAGTTCCCCGCAAAGCCAGTCCACGCCCCCGGTCCGCTCCACAAAACGGGCAACATCAAGCGCCGTCAGATCACGCCCCCCGCCGCGCAGATGTTGCGGCGGTTCAAGCACCACTGGCGTAAACGTTTTTCCGGCAAAAAGATGGTTTTCGGAAAGGCCCCGCGCGACAAACCGGGATGAAAAATCCTTCATTCCTCTTATGCCGACGACAGCCGTGGCTGCCGCATCATACAGTCCTCCCGGGGACATGCCGGGAGACGTCAGAAAGACCGGTTTCAGGGTTCCCGCCGCGGTCGGCAGCCACACATTGCCGCCGTCCGTCGCGGACATGCGCAACGGCAGTCCCGCCCCGGCGGAGCGCGCCGCGATGAAATCCACAGCCGCTGCCGCTTCGCGCGAACCGAGCAAAGAATAGGGATGCGCCGGTTCAAGCCTGTCAAAACGGGCGAACGGATCACCGGAAACAATCTCTCCATCGGCCACACCGAGCACATCAATGCTGCCGCTGCCGATGGCCATCACTCCAGCGCCGGCGGACAGCAACAGAACATTCCTGCCTCTGTCCGCCGCCCTCAGGGCCGCCGTGACTCCCGCAAGTCCGGCGCCGACGACGATAACATCGTACTCCCCTCCGATGGAAACAGGCGCGCCGCGCCCGCCGCCCCCCGGCCGCGCGATGGGGCGGGCTGCTTCCGCCGCGCATTTCGGCAGAGATTCTGGCGGATGCCCTTCCAGATTCAGCAAGGCGGAATAAATGCCGCGCTCCAGCTCGACTTCTCTCAACTGCCTGCCCCAAAGCAGGGGACGAATGCCGTGCCAGCGCTCTTCCAAAAAATCTTCCAGCATCCGTTGCGGCGCAAGCGCGGCAAAAGTCCCGATTTCCGCAAGGGCGGCGCAGGCACGCAAAGCGCAGAAATTGCCCTGACAGGTGCCCATGCCCATGCGGGTGCGCCGCCGTATGTCGCCCAGCGACAGACCGGACGACTGCGCGGCGGCCGCTTCAAATTCCGCGAAAGTAACCAGTTCGCATTCGCAGAGCAGCGTCTTTTTCCAGGGATCCCGCTCCGCGCGGGCCACGGCGTCTTCAAGGCCTTCAGCGAGCCGCGCCGCCGCGAGGCCGAGTCCTCCGACAGGAAAAACACTCCTGGCACGCTCCAGCAGACGTTCCGACGGCGCGGGAACAAGCGGCTCGTCCGCCGTACGGCATGAAGCCTTGACGCCAACCCTGGAACACGAGAGGTCAGCGGTTTTTTCTGCCATCAGTCTGAAAGAGGTGAATTTGCCGCCGGTAACGGTAACCATGCCCTGAAGCCCGCTTTCTTCGTGATCCAGAATGACGAAGTTGCGCGTGGCCGTTCTGCCCGCCGCGGCATCGAGCGCATACAGGGGCCGCGTTCCGGCGAAAGCGCGCAGCAGGCGGTAGTCAGGCAAGCGGGGGAAAAGAATTTCACCGTCCCGCAAAAGACGCAGAACTTCATCCGCTTCAACACGGACGTCATCGGGATGACGCACCGGCACGGACGTTGTGCCGTAGATGACCACCGTGCCGTGCGGTACAAAAATGTCACCGTCCGAAGGCTTGCGCAACCTGTTTATCACCCGCCCGGTAAAGCGATGGTTAAAGGCAAGCAGAAGACCGCGGTCCGGCGACACGTTGACGTCCAGCCCGGCCAGACGGGCCACTTCCCCGGCCCAGGCACCGGCGGCGTTGACAACATATCGGCAGGCGACAAAATGTTTCCCGCCGCTGCCCCGGTCTTGCGTCCATACCCCGCGGACCCGTCCATTCCTGACCTCTATGCCCGCCAGCCGCGTGTACGTCCGCACTTTCGCGCCATGCCGCCTTGCGGCCGCGACATTGTGGCAAACCATGCGAAAGCCGTCCACTGCGGAATCCGGCACGCGATATGCGGATCTTATGTCTGCCGCGAGCCCCGGTTCCCGCCTTAAGGCTTCCTTTGGGTCAAGCCTGGTGGCGGCTATGCCGCATTCCGCGCATGCGGGCGCCCAACACTCCTCCCAGGCGGGATCGTCCCGGACATGGCCCACAAAAAACCCTTCCGTTTCTTCAATGCATTCCGGCGCGATACGCCGGAGAATGGCGTTTTCGCGCGCGCACTCGCGTGCGGCTTCCGGATCTCCCACGGCATAGCGGGCGCCGCTGTGCAGAAGGCCATGAAAGCGGGAACTCGCGCCGGCGCACAAATCCCCCCGCTCAAGCAGCACGCAGGAAACGCCGCGCATGGCGAGGTCGCGCGCAACGCCGGCGCCAGTGGCGCCGCCGCCTATGATGACAACGGTGGTTTCGTCTGTCGCCTGCATACGGTTTCCATTTTTACAGCTTGCCCAAGTCCTCCACCGTGCGCCAGGGCATGAGCCGCTCTTTGGCCAGATCTCCCCGTCTTGCCTCGCCGCTCAGAACGAGCACAAATGCAATGCCGGCGCTTTCCGCCAGTTTTTTGTCCGTGCTGAGCCTGTCGCCCACCATGACCATTTCTTCTCTCGGATAGCGCGAAAGCAGAGGCCCAAGCACTGCGGGGGACGGCTTGCCGAAGATATGATCGGGCAGACGCCCGGTGGCTTTTTCATACAGGGCGATAAAACTGCCCACATCCGGGAGCGGCCCTTCGGGATCAGGACAGACCAGATCCGGATGGGTCGCCAGATAGGCCACATCCTGTTTTTGCAGCAACAGTGCCGATGTCTTCAATTTTTCGTACGTGAGTTCCGTGTCATAGGCCAAAACGACGGCTTCCGCCCCTGCGGAAGTTATGCGCAGCTCCGGCATGGCTTCCAGCAAAGCGGCTTTGTAGTCTTCATTTCCGACAAGATAAATCCTCAGGATGCCGGCGCCGCGCAAATGCTGCACCAACGGCGCGGTGGGAGAGAGCAGACGGCCGCTCCCGGCCGGAATGCCCATGGCGTTCAGCTTTTTTATATATGTCGCCGGCCCCTTGGAGGTATTGTTGCTCAAAAAATAAAAGTCGCAATCCTCCCAGTGGCGGAGAATAAAGGCGACGGCCCCCTGAATGGGCCTGTCGCCGAGATATACCGTTCCGTCAAGATCAAGCACGAAACAACTTTTGCCGAGATACGACATGCGCGCCTACATCAGCCAGCTCAAGGGAACAAGCGAAAGCTTGGGGAAATACGCGAGCAGAAAGAGAATGGCGATTTCCACCAGAACAAAAGGCAGCATCTTGCTTACCAGTTTCGGGAGCTGTATGTTGCCGATGCCGCACACCACATAAAGAACCGTGCCCACGGGCGGCGTGATGACCCCTATGCCGAGGTTGAGAATGAAAAGCAGGCCGAAGTGGTA
>JAISXC010000181.1 GCA_031270875.1 Desulfovibrio sp. | reverse complement strand
CACCGCATAGAAAAACTCCTGGTGGTGGATGAGGACAACCGCCTTTGCGGCCTTATTACCATGAAGGACATAGACAAAGTGCAAAAATACCCCAATGCCTGCAAGGACGACAAGGGCCGGCTCCGCGTGGGGGCCGCCATAGGCATAGGCAAGGACGGCGAAAAGCGCGCGGAACAGTTGCTGGAGGCGGGGGCGGATGTGCTGGTGCTGGATTCAGCCCACGGGCACTCCCAAAATGTGCTGGACGCCATTCGCGCCGTCAAGGGGAACTTTCCGAAATGCGGGCTGATTGCCGGCAATGTGGCCACGTATGAGGGCGCGCGCGCCATTCTGGAGGCCGGCGCTGATTGCGTGAAAGTGGGCATAGGGCCGGGTTCCATTTGCACCACGCGCATTGTGGCCGGCGTGGGCGTGCCGCAGGTGACGGCGGTGCTGGAGTCAGGCCGGGCCGCGCGGGAGATGGATCGTTGCTGCATCGCCGACGGCGGCATCAAGTTTTCCGGGGATATAGTCAAGGCCCTTGTCATGGGCGCCCATTCGGTGATGATAGGCTCTCTCTTCGCGGGAACGGAGGAGAGCCCCGGCGAAACCATCCTCTATCAGGGGCGCACCTATAAAATTTACCGCGGCATGGGTTCCATTGACGCCATGAAGGAAGGCAGTTCCGATCGCTATTTTCAGGAACAGAGCAAAAAACTGGTTCCCGAAGGCATTGTGGGCCGCGTGCCCTATCGTGGGCCGGTCATGGAGGCCGTGTACCAGCTGACGGGCGGTTTGAAATCCGGCATGGGGTACGTGGGCGCCGGAAATCTGGAGGAGTTGTACAACAATACCACATTCTGCGAAATATCCGCCGCCGGTCTGAGGGAAAGCCATGTTCACGATGTGATCATCACCAAGGAAGCTCCCAATTATCGCATAGACAACTAGCCTGGTGCAGCAATGCCGCAAAGCAAGGTCATTGTTATTGACTACGGTTCCCAAGTCACTCAGCTTATTGCCCGCAGGGTGCGTGAAGCCGGAATTTATTCGGAAATACACTCCTGCGTGACGACAGCGGATGAAGTGGCCGCCATGAAGCCTTCCGCCATCATCCTTTCCGGCGGGCCGGCCAGCGTGGGAGAAAGTGGCGCCCCGTCGCTTGATCCCGGCCTGCTGGCTCTTGATATCCCCGTGCTCGGCATCTGCTACGGCATGCAGCTTCTGGCCGAGACTCTTGGCGGGGAACTGGCGAAATCCTCCACGCGGGAATACGGGCCGGCGGAGTTGCGGCTCGGCTCGCAATGCGCGCTTTGGCACGGCATAGCCGGCCCGACGCGCGTCTGGATGAGCCACGGCGACAGGGTTCTCACTCCGCCGCCGGGTTTTGCCGTCACAGGCAGCACGCCTACGCTGAACATCGCGGCCATTGCGGATGAGAAACGCAGGATTTACGCCGTGCAATTTCATCCGGAAGTGCATCACACCGCGGAAGGTCGGAATATGCTGCGCAATTTTCTGTTCAAGGCAGCGGAGCTTGCGCCGGATTGGAGCATGGCCCTGTTCGCGGAGCGCATCGTCAGGGAAATGAAAGAGCGTATCGGAAACAGACACGTTGTCTGCGCTCTTTCCGGCGGAGTGGATTCCACCGTCGTGGCGGTCCTGCTGCACCGCGCGATAGGCAAGAACCTGCACTGCATTTTTGTGGACAACGGGCTGTTGCGTCTGAAGGAAGCTGACGAAGTGGCGGGCTATCTGCGGGAGCATTTTGATTTGAACCTCATTGTTGTTCAGGCGCAGGCTCGCTTTCTCTCCCGCCTTGAGAAAGTGGAGGAGCCTGAACAGAAACGCAAGGCCATAGGCCATGCGTTTATCGAGATTTTCGAGGAAGAGGCGAAAAAACTGCCTCATGCGGATTTTCTGGCCCAAGGCACTCTTTACCCCGACGTTATTGAGTCCACTTCGCACAAGGGGCCGAGCGCCGTTATCAAAAGCCACCATAATGTGGGCGGCCTGCCGGAAAAAATGCGGCTTGAACTCGTTGAACCGCTGCGTGAACTTTTCAAGGATGAAGTCCGCAAGCTGGCGGCGGAACTCGGCCTGCCCGATTTCATTGTCTGGCGGCATCCGTTTCCGGGACCCGGACTCGCCATCCGCGTGCTTGGCGAAGTCACAAAAGAGCGTCTTGACATTTTGCGCAACGCGGACGACATCGTGCAGCAGGAATTGCGGGAATCCGGCTGGTACCGCAGGGTATGGCAGGGGTTTGCCGTCCTCCTGCCCCTGCGGACTGTGGGCGTCATGGGTGACGGCCGCACGTACGAGCATGTTGTGGCTCTTCGGATAGTGGACAGCGTGGACGCCATGACAGCGGACTGGTCGCGTATCCCGCCGGATGTCATTGCGCGGATCTCCACCAGAATCATCAATGAAGTACGCGGAATCAACCGGGTCGTTTACGATGTCTCATCCAAGCCGCCGAGCACCATAGAGTGGGAGTGAGGAAAAAAGTCCATGTTCGGCATTGGGAGCACGGAATTTTTAGTCATTCTTCTGGTGGCCCTGATTGTGCTTGGTCCCAAAAGCCTTGCCGGCATTGCCCGCACCATGGGCAAGGCCATGGGCGAATTTCGCCGTATTTCCACTGACTTCCAGCGTACTTTGAATGCCGAGGCGGCGCAGGAGGAAGAGGCGGAGCGCAAAAAACGGCGGGCCGGCTCTGCGGGCGATTCCGCGCCGTCGGGACAGGATCTCAAGACCGCTGACCCGGCTCCGGATGATGCCGTTGCCTCTCAGGATCGGGCGGAGGCGCCTCCCGCGCCCGACGCGCAGCCGTCGCCGGGGAGTCCGCTTGCTGCGGCTGTGGCAAAAACCGGCGCTGAAGCGGAAGCGGCGGAAAAAGCTGCCGAGGGAGGCGCCGTTTCGGGCGACGAAGGCAAGGGCAATGCGGCATGAGTGAAAATGACGCTGTGACGCGGGAGACTGCGGCGAACGCCGCGGGAGCTGATGCCGCTGAATTCGCGGATGCCCTTTCAGGCCCGGAATGGCGGCCGGATGATGCGGCGGGTGACTTGGAGGCGCACTCCGGGAGGGAGATTGAGGACGCCGCTTCCCAGAGCGACGGCTCCGGCGTCTTTACCTCGGCTGTACAGGACGAAAGCCCGTCAGCGGCCGCGTATGTCCCTTCCCGGCGGGGAGAAACGGACCCGGCGGAGAAAGGGGAAGACCCAGCCTCAAAGATGACCCTCATGGGCCATTTGGGCGAACTGAGGATGCGCCTGGTGCGTTCCTGCATGGCTGTGGGCATTGCCTTTCTTGCCTGCTGGGTCGTTGTCGATCCCATTTTCGACACATTGGTCAAGCCTTTGCTTGATGTTCTGCCGCCCCATTCCACAGCCATTTACACCACCTTGCCCGAAGGTTTTTTCACGCGTATGTTCATAGCTTTCGTGACCTCGCTGTTTTTGGCCAGTCCCGTCATTTTTTATCAGTTGTGGTCTTTTATCGCGCCGGGGCTTTATGAGGAGGAGAAACGCGCCATTGTTCCCATTGCCGTTGTTTCCGCCATATTTTTTATTCTTGGCGGTTTCTTCTGCTATTTCATAGTGTTTCCCTATGCCTTCAGGTTTTTTGTCAGTTTCTCAACGGAAGCCATTGTGGTCATGCCGAAAATCAGTGATTATCTTGATTTCGTGCTCAAGCTGATTCTTGCCTTCGGCCTGATTTTCGAGATGCCGCTTTTCGCTTTTTTTCTTTCGCGCATGGGCCTTGTGTCGGCGGGCATGATGCGCCGCGTGCGGCGTTACGCCGTGCTGGCCATTTTCATTATGGCCGCGATACTGACGCCGCCGGATGTGGTATCCCAGTTGTTGATGGCCTGCCCGATGCTGTTGTTGTATGAAATCAGCATACTCGTGGCGGCGGCATTCGGCCGCGCCAGAAAAGCGGACGATTCTGCCGCGCGCACCATGGAGGAAGCATGAACCGCGTATCCCGCGTCTCCATACTGGAACGCAACACCGCCGAAACACGCATCAACCTCACCCTGGCGCTGGACGGTGAGGGAAAGATCTCCGTACAGACAGGCGTTGGTCTGCTCAATCATCTGTTGACGCAGATAGTTTTTTGGGGGAGCATGGATCTTGAGTTGTCCTGCAAGGGCGATCTTGAGATTGATGGGCATCACAGCGTGGAGGACGTGGGTCTGGCCCTCGGCCGCGCTTTCTCCGATGCCGTCGGAAACAAAAAAGGCATCGCGCGTGTGGGAAATGCCCGGGTGCCCATGGACGAGGCCCTTGCCGACGTCGCGGTGGATATTTCCGGCCGTCCCTGGCTGGAATGGCGTGGCGACGATATTTTGCCGCCCGTCATCGCCGGGGAGGAAAAGGACCTCTGGCGGGAATTTTTCAAATCATTCGTCGCAACCGCCCGCATAAACCTGCATATATCCTTTCTCTATGGAAAAAACGGACATCATTTGCTGGAATCCGCCGCAAAAGGGCTTGGCCTTGCCCTGAAAGAGGCCGTCCGCCTGCAGGGCACAACAATACGAAGCACCAAGGGGGGGCTTGACTGATGCGCAGACTGTTTTTTATCACGCTGCCGGCGCTTGTCTGCTGTCTTTGCGTTGCAGGTTGCGCTCGGATGCCGCGCAAGGCGGAACATGCGCGCATTTCCGTCGGCGAAACCATTTATGTGGCTTCCTTCACGCAGCCGACAAGCACAAGCGAACTTATAGCAGGCGTTATTCCGGAGAAGCAGGGGCGTGTGCCGGCTGACATGCTGCCTGTACTGGACAGAAACCTGCGCAATGTCCTGGCGGGTGAAACCGGCCGGATATACGGCTGGTTGCCGGCCAATGCGGCGAATCCGGGCATGGCGCGTTTTCATGCTTCAGAGCAGCCGCAAGCCCTGCCGCACTGGATTGAATACGGCAAAAAACACGGCGCGAGATTTCTGCTGATTCCTCAGGTACTGGACTGGCATGAGCGCGAAGGCTCGAACGCGGGCGTTGTTCATGCCGCCCGCGTTCGCCTTGAGTTTTTTCTGCTTAACGTCCAGAGCGGCGCGCTGGCGGGGCGTTCCGTCTATGAGGAGGAACAGACGGGTCTTGTGGACGATCTGCTGAACGTCGCTTCATTCATCAGGAGGCATGGAACCTGGGTTACGGCGGATGTGCTGGCAGGAGACGGAATGCGCAAGGCTGTGAAGGATCTCGGCCTGTAACCATTGCGCCCGTAACGGCGTTCTTGCGGGAGCTTTCGCCGGCGCCGCAAAAAGTGATTCTTGTGCCATGATACTCTATCCGGCTGTGGACATTCAAGGGGGCAAGGCCGTCCGCCTCAGGCAGGGCCGCGCGGACGCCTCCACGGTTTTTGCGGATGATCCGGTTGAGGCGGCTTTGCTGTGGGTGGAACGCGGCGCGCAATGGCTGCATGTGGTGGATTTGGACGGGGCCTTTGACGGCGCCGCCAAAAGCCGGGACATTGTGCGAAATATTTGCCGCCGCGCGGCCGTTCCCGTTCAGCTCGGAGGCGGCATCCGCAACCGGGATACGGCGGGGGACTATTTGGAAGCGGGAGTCGCGCGCCTGATTGTCGGAACCATGGCGCTGGAGGAACCGGGCGCGTTTGCCGCATTGTGCCGCGCTTTTCCCGGAAAGATCGGCGTTTCGCTGGACGCGGCGGCCGGCCGTCTCAAAAGCCGCGGCTGGATCGCGGATACGGGCCTGACCGTGGAAGACGTGCTGCCGCGTCTGGCGGATGACGGAGCGGCCTTTCTTGTTTACACGGACATTGAACGGGACGGCATGCGGACCGGCGTCAACCTGCGCGCCCTGACTCGTCTTGCGGAGCTGTCGGGCATTCCCGTTATTGCCGCCGGGGGCGTATCCACTCTGGAGGATGTGCAGAAACTGTACCCGCTGACGCTCGGCACCAGCTTGATCGGGGCTGTCAGCGGGCGGGCGCTTTATGAGGGGACCTTGGATCTGGCGCAGGCGAACGAGTGGATAGCCGCGCAAAAACGGAAGATAACATATCAGGGTTAAAACGCGCTATTGCGCCGTATGGGTTTTTACGCTGCCCGCGCCCTGGCGCAGGGAGTGCCACAGGGGAGTAACCGCCGTCGCCTGTCCCGAAAATATTTCATCACCGTTGGCATCCAGGGCTTGCGGCAACACTTCGTCCACATGCTCCACAAAAACAAGCTCAAGATCTTTTAAGACTTCGTCGGGCACTTCTTGCAAATCCTTTTCATTGTCGGCGGGCATTATCACCCGTTTTATGCCGCTGCGCCGGGCGGCCAGCAATTTTTCCCGCAGGCCGCCAATGGGCAGGACGCGTCCGCGCAGCGATATCTCGCCGGTCATGGCGACATCGTTGCGCACGGGAATGCCCAGCAGGGCCGAAGTAATGGAAGTGGCCAGGGTGATCCCGGCAGACGGCCCGTCTTTGGGGGTGGCGCCGGAAGGCACATGAACGTGGATATCCACCTTGCGGTGAAAACGCGGTTCCAATCCCAGAAAATCGGCGCGCGAGCGGACATAGGACAAAGCCGCTTTGGCGGATTCAATCATAACCTCGCCAAGCTGGCCTGTGATTACCACATGCCCGGCACCGGACATAAGACTTGTTTCCACAAGCAGAATTTCCCCGCCGCGCTGATTGTAGGCCAGCCCGGCGCACACCCCCACTTTCGGGCTGTCTTCCCGTTCCTCATGACGGTATTTTTTTACGCCGAGAAAGTTTTGAAGACTGGATTTTGTGATGGCAAGGCATTGCTCCAGATTGTTTTTCTCCACAAGGCGTATGGCCGTTTTCCGGCACAGGGCCGCGATTTCCCTTTCCAGATTACGCACCCCTGCCTCGCGGGTATAGGAGCGGATGATCTCCAGAAGAGCATTTTCGGAAACGCGGATATTCCGTTTTTGGAGACCATGCTCTTCAATTTGACGCGGCAGGAGAAAATTTTTTGCTATATGCCGTTTCTCGGTTTCCAGGTAACTGGAAAGTTCGATGATTTCCATACGGTCAATCAGCGGCGCCGGGATGCTGTGCAATGAATTGGCGGTGGTGATGAAAAAGATTTTGGAAAGGTCGTATTCAATATCCAGATAATGGTCCATGAAAGCGTTGTTCTGCTCGGGGTCAAGCACCTCCAGAAGCGCCGAAGCGGGATCGCCCCGGTAGTCCGCAGTCATTTTATCGACTTCATCAAGGCAGAACAGCGGGTTGTTGAACTTCACCCGTTTGAGCGACTGAAGAATTTTACCGGGCATGGAACCCACATACGTTCGTCTGTGACCGCGAATTTCAGCTTCGTCGCGGACACCGCCCAGAGAAAGGCGCACAATGTCACGCCCGGTGGCCTTTGCCACGGATTTGGCGAGCGAGGTTTTCCCCACGCCGGGCGGGCCCACAAAACACAGGATAGGGCCCTTCAGGCCTTGCGAAAGCTTTTGTACCGCAAGATATTCCAGAATGCGTTCTTTCGGCTTTTCAAGGCCGTAGTGATCCCCGTCCAGGGTGGCGCGGGCCTTTTCTATGTTGATGTCAATCTGCTTGAGATCATTCCACGGCAAGTCCAGAATCCAGTCAATGTAGTTGCGCACTACAGTGTATTCTGCCGCCGATGGCGGCATGGAGCGAAGCTTTTTGAGCTCTTCAAAGCCCTTTTCGCGGGCCTCCCTGGACAGGTTGCGCTCCCTGAGTTTGCGTTCAAGTTCGCCCATTTCGGCCTGGGGATCCTCATCCTTGCCCATTTCTTTGTTGATGGCCTTGATCTGCTCGTTCAGATAGTATTCACGCTGATTGCGTTCCATCTGCACCTTGACGCGATTCTTGATGCGTTTTTCCACGGAGGCCATGTCAATTTCGCCCTGCAGAAGCTCATACACGCGTTCCAGACGCTCACGCACGTCGAGGATTTCCAGAACCTCCTGTTTTTTCAAATAGTCCGCCTTGAGGTGAGGCATAATGGCGTCCGCAAGAATGCCTGGAACCCGCAGGGACTGTATGGAAAGCAGAGTTTCCTGCGGAATTTTTTTGTTGATTTTTCCGAATTCCTCCAAAGATTCGTGCACGGCGCGCATGAGCGCCGGCAGTTCGTCATTTTTGGAGGTTGTCTCCGTAAGGCGGACAATGCGGGTGACCGGGCAGGTTTCGGCGTCCCGCAAATCTTGCCATTGCGCCCTGAAAAGTCCCTCAAAGAGAACTTTTACCGTGTCGTCGGGAAGGCGGAGCAGTTGCAGCACGCGGCTGACGACGCCAACGGGGCTGAGATCTCCGGACAGGGGCGTTTCGGCGTTGGCGTCGCGCTGAGCCACCAGAATAAGCGTTTTTCCGTATGCGCTTTGCGCGAGCTCAACGGCTTTTACAGAGGGCAGTCTGCCCACAAAAAGCGGCATGACCAGGCGCGGGAACATGACAATTTCCCGCAGAGGCATGAGCGGCAATTCCAAGAAGGCCTTTACGCTCCCTTCGTCAGACATGTTTACCTCTTGTCCGTTCGATGGCGGCAAATGGATTCAATCCAAAATGTATCCACCCGGTCTCAGGATGCCTTGTCTTCCTCATCCGCGCGAGTGGCGTCGGTATCCCTGTAAAAAAGCAGTGGAGGCTTTCCCTTTTCGATCACGCCGCGGTTTATGAGGCATTCCCGGACATCGGGCATGGAAGGCAGCTTGAACATGATGTCCAGCATGATTTTTTCCATTACGTTGCGCAGCCCGCGGGCGCCTGTTTTGCGTTCGGTGGCCTGGGCGGCGATGGCCTTGAGCGCGTTGGGCGTAAAGCGCAGTTTCACATGATCAAGCTCGAAAAGCTTTTGGTACTGGCGCACAAGGGCGTTTTTGGGTTCGATGAGGATGCGCACGAGATCGGGCTCCTCCAGTTCGTCCACATGGGTGATGATCGGGATGCGGCCGACAAATTCGGGAATCAGGCCGAACTTGACCAGATCCTGGGGATGAATTTTTTCCAGCAGTTCCGCCATGGGGGTATCCCCGCTTGCCCGCACTCTCGCCCCAAAACCCATGGAGCCGCCGCTTACCCGCGACTCCACGATTTTGTCGAGGCCGACGAACGCGCCCCCGACAATAAACAGGATATTGGACGTGTTCATGCGGATAAATTCCTGCTGCGGGTGCTTGCGTCCGCCCTTGGG